>JBAVHY010000403.1:0-1908 GCA_049686315.1 Candidatus Acidiferrum sp.
GGTATGCAGAGCTCCACTTCAGTGCCCGCGCCAACTTCGCTCCACAACGTTAACTTAGCCCCCATAATTGTCGCGCGTTCTCGCATACCAGACAAACCGAAATGCCCCTCAGTTCCCTGGGCAGAGAGAATCACGGGGTCCATGCCTTTGCCGTCGTCCCGCACACGCAATCGGAACTGCTCAGTGTCATAGCGGATTTCAACCTCAACCCGTCCTGCCTGGGCATGCCGAAAAGCATTCCGCAGTGCCTCGGCAGAAATCTTGTAGACCTCATCCCGAAGGATGGGATGGAGATCCCGTGACTTGCCCTCGACGGCCACGCGGAATGCAGGTGGAGAGCTGTTTGAGTGCGTGGCCAGGTCTTCTCCCAGGATGCTTATGGCCGGGGCGAGATCGTTGCCTTCGATTACAGAGTCGCGCAATCCTTGCACCGCATCCCGGCTTTCCGTAATCGCGCTGGCGGCCTGCTCAATCGCGCTTCCCAGCTTCTCTTTTGCGTCCACCGCCCGGTCTGGTAGCAACTGGAAAACAGTTTGGAACCCCAGTAGCAAGCCATGGAAGCTTTGCAGCAGTGTGTCGTGAAGCTCACGCGCAATTCTTGTCCGCTCACCGACGCGGGCCTCCAGGGTCATCTCGAACTGATGATCCAGTTGTCGCGCCGCGTGGTTGAATGCCTTCCCAAGGACGGTCAATTCGTCATTTCCACCGATATTGACTTCGTGCCGAAAATCGCCACGCGCCAGCGCCTCTGCGCCGATGGTGAGTTCGGAGAGCGGGACAGTAATAGTTCTGGTGATGTACCAGCCCAATGCGGCGGCCACGAGCAAAGTCAGCAGCCAGGCGGCTGGGACTACGATGAACAGACGATGTCGCACTTGCTCGGTCTCTTCGTCCACTCTCGCCCGTTGTTGAAACACTCGTTCCTCCACCCCCTCCACCAGCGACGAACTGAGATCGATCAGATCCTGGATTTGTCCCGTCAATCGGAGCTGAATGGCAGGCCAATCGCCCGCGTTTGCCAGTTCGATCTCACTGTCAATTTGAGAGGGCAAAGTCTCCTTGAGAGTTTTCAGGGTACCTGAGGTGAAGGCATCCTGCGCTATCTCTGGCGAAGAGTTGAGTATTTGTTCTGCGTCTCGGAGATGCCGCAGAAAAGTCTTCCGCAGCAAAGCCGCTTCGTTTGCGAACTGACGAGCGTCGTGTCCCCGCGTGAGTACGGCCACCCTGCCGCTGAAGCTATTCACGTCCAGATGCAAACGTACGATGGCCGAGGATGCCTGATCAGCTGTTTTCAGCAATTTCGTGTGAGCTTCGAGCTGGCGGAGCTGCCAGATAGATACGGCATCTCCAGCGATCATCAACACGAAAATTGTCAAAAAACACACAGTCAGACGTAGGCCTATCTTCAGATCGCTCCTACAAAACAGGTTCGCGAAAGTGTAGCGCGCGTCTCTCACAGTTCGAACCAATGCGCCAAGCTGAGGGATGAGATTCGCCTAAACATTTATCCTCGGATTTCACTAACGTCCAGCAACAGTACGCTCCTGAAGCACATTTACTTTCGTCGAAACCGCTTTTTGTTCGAGTATCTGTGCTAATTCCTGTTGCAAGTCAGCTGCGGCTTGTGGCGCCAGCTTTTTATGGCTGAGCACGGAATGAACTGCTTCAAAGTAGGCGCGCGACACGTCCGGATACTTCTTCCCGGCCACGGTAGACGGCCGCACCGCTGCACCTTGGCGATAAGCCACCAATATCGTAGAGAAGTAGGGGTTTCGCGCCAGAATCTCGGGATCCTTATATAGCTCAGGCATGATCGGCGGATTAGAGGACTTGCGCGATCTCCTGGCTTGCTCATTGCGACTAGTCAAAAAACGAACCAACATCGCGGCCTCGCTCGGATGCAACGAA
>JBAVHY010000404.1:0-4275 GCA_049686315.1 Candidatus Acidiferrum sp.
AGCGCGACCTCAGCCATCACAAAAACGCTATGCAAGCGACGTGTGTTTCCACCCAGGCTCCGGTTGCCGCCGCGAAGTGCGCGTTCCAGTTCGCGAGACGGAGCACGCAACGCCGGCGCGAGTCCGAATAGGAAACTGCACAGCAGCGACACGCCGAGAGCAAAAAGCAGCACGCGCCAATCGAGCTGGACTTCCTCGGCGCGCGGTAAACTCCCTGGCCAAAGGGATATAAACGGGTGAATGCCAATGAAGGCAAGCACTATACCCAGCGCGCCTCCAGAAATGCCTAGCACGCTGCTCTCGGTTAGACATTGGCGCACCAACCGGCCACGGGCCGCCCCTAGTGCGACGCGCATAGCGAGTTCTCGCTCGCGCGAAACCGCCCGCGCCAGCAGCAAGCTGGCGACATTCACACACGCAATCAGCAGCACCAGGCTCACCGCCCCGAGCAGCAGCCATAATGTTGGTCGGACATCTCCGACCACCTCTTGACTAAGAGGATGCACCACCATATCCCGTCCTTGATTTTCCTCTGGGTATTGCGACGCGAGTCGGAGGGCAATGACCGATAGCTCGGTCCGTACCTGCGCGAGAGTCACGTTCCGCTGAAGACGACCCAGAACATGAATGAAGAACGCCCCGCGCATCCGCATTCTCGGATCGGCGATTTGGCCGAGCGGCGTGTAGATGTCGGCCTCACCATCCAAGCGAAATCCTCCAGGCGAGATTCCGACGATGGTGTACGATTTCCCGTCAACGACAACCTGCTGCCCGATTGTTTCTGGACTTCCGCCGAAACGGCGCTGCCACAGGCTGTAACTGATGACTGCGACCGGTGCTCCGCCGGGTTGGTCTTCTTGCGGGAGAAATGCGCGACCTGCAGCGAGGGGAACGCCGAGAACAGAAAACAATCCCGACGAGATTTGCCGGCCGAAGAGGTATTCCGCTTCCCCAGGCTTAGTTACCGTGCCTCCTCCATAGGTCCAGGCAGCTACGGAGCCCAGAGTCCGGCTCGAACTTTGATAGTCGTGAAACTCAGGATAGGAAAAGCCCCACTGCTCACCGTACTTTTCGGTCTTTCCGTGCAGAGTGACTAACCGGTCGGCTTGCGGGTAAGCCAGCGGCTTCAATAAAACGCCGTTAACGACGGTGAACATGACGGTCGTCGCTCCGCTGCCGAGCGCGAGTGTCAAAATTGCGAGGGCCGCGAAGGTGGGTCGCTGGCGCAGCGTACGAATTGTGTACCGAAAGTCCCGGAATAAGTCCTCCAACCAGCGTGTGCCACGGGCATCGCGGCACTCCTCTTTCACTTGCTCCTCACCGCCAAGAGCAAGCCGGGCATTTCGTCGTGCCAGGTCGGGAGCGTAGCCCTGTGCGATCAGTTCCTTTACATGCTCGTCGAGGTGGAAGCGTAGTTCCTTTTCGAGTTCTTCCTCCATTTGCTTTCGTCGCCACAGACGCCGCCACCAGTTCATCGCGCACCCCCCTTGGACGTTCCAAGAATGAGCGCGATCGCATCGATCAGTCGCTGCCAACTGGCCGCTTCCGTTTCTAGTTGCTTCCGGCCTTCCCTCGTTAGGCGATAGAACTTCGCTTCACGTCCAGTCTCAGTCTCCTTCCAATCGGCCGCCAGCTGGCCGCGGTTTTCAAGCCGGTGCAGAGCCGGGTAAAGCGACCCTTCCGGAACCTGGACCACACCGCGCGATACTTGGTCCAATCGTTGCGCGATGGCGTATCCGTGGACAGGACCAAGCGCGACAACCTTCAAGATCAAGAGATCCAAGGTGCCTTGAGGGAGATCCGATTTTGGCGCCGTCATGGTATATACCTCGACCTTCTATATATAGATTAAATCAAGACCCATAGAAGCGCAAGGTGTGTAATCGCGTCGGCTTCACCTGAGAGACTGCGGATGGACAAACCGGGAGTGCTGCCTCCGGGTTGGCAGATTGCTCCCGACAAACGTTAGTGTTCTGTCGGAGGCGCGACGCTATAGTCGGGCATGTTCGGCAACCATCCTTTGATACGCTCTTTTAGCCGACAATTGAAATCAACGATTACCCAAATGTCGTCATCTCAGGATTCACGCTACATGACTTGGCTCGAATATCATGAATTGACAAAGCACAGTGCAGAGTCGCTGCGACGAACTCAGCACTACCTCGATTGGGCCAATATGCCCAATCCGTTTCGGCATTATGAAGGCGTTCCGGTCGTGGATTTATCGGCCGACCCGCCGCCTCCACAGATTTCGGCTCTCGAAGTACTCGAGGGCAAAAGAGGAAATACCCTGGTGAGGGACGGTGCGGAATTCCTTTCGCAGTTGATGTTCTATTCCGCCTCGATTAGCGCGTCCAAGCGAGTCTCGTCCACGGGAGCTATCTACTCTCTGCGCGTCAATCCTTCTTCCGGTAATCTCCATCCGACCGAATTTCACTTCTGTACTCGAGGTCTGGTCGATTGGTCAGATGGCCTCTATCATTACCGTCCCTCGTCCCACATGGCAGAACAACGTGCCATCGGAGATTTTGGCGCGAAACTTGTCAACAACTCTGCCCCACTCATTTTCGTTCTGACCAGTATTGCTTGGCGCGAAGCCTGGAAATACAGGGACCGAGCCTATCGGTATTGCTTACACGACATCGGACATGCCTGGCAGTCTCTCACGCTTGCGGCTCGGTCTCTCGGAAGCGAGAGCTTTGCTATTGGGCATTTTTTGGATGACAGGGTGGCGGAATCGTGTCTTCTCAGTGCGGATGAGTGGCCCATGTTAATCGTCGGGCTCCACGGCCCGTCCATTCCGGTGAACAAGCTGAATGCAGACGAGACGGCTGTGTTTGGCGGCCAGCCCAACCGACTGTCGGAGGAGCAAGAAACTTATCCACTGATTGAACGCATCCACGCTGCCACGAAGCTAAGCACGGAAGCCACCATCCGCTCTTTTGGCCAGCCGAAGGTATCCCGGCGCGGGGAAGTCAGCCTGCCGTCTCAAGTCTCCACAAATCACACCTTCGGCGACGTCGCTCGTACACGGCGCTCCGCTCTTGACTTCAGGGGTGGGAGCGCGTCGATCTCCTTTCCGCAACTTGCGACTCTCCTGTCCACCACGAGGGAGCGTCTCTTCGCCGATTTCGCTACAGAACATTTCGTCCATCTCTATCTTTACGTCCATCGCGTCGAGGGCTTGGCGCCGGGTGTTTATCGCTTCTGGCCGGAGCATGCAGAACTGGAGAAAATCAAAGATGGGGACCAACGCTTGGTAGCAGCAGCTCTCAGTTTGGGACAAGACCTTGCGGGTAATGCCTGCGTGGCATTCTCCATGATCGGCGATTTTGAGAATGCCGCCAGCAGGTACGGAGATCGTGGCTATCGATACGTGCATTTCGAGGCGGGAGCAATTGGCCAACGAATGTATCTCGCTGCCGAGGCTCTTGGACTGGGAGCAACAGGCATCGGAGCATTTTTTGATGAAGAAGTGAACCGATATCTGGGCCTCTCACCTGAGCTAGGACAAGTCGTCTACCATTTCGCAATCGGTTACCCGGTCGCTGATCCGCGCCTGGAGGCTTGAAAAAGTATGGTCGGTATCCTGGTACACGGAAACAACCACTTCATTCTGTCCGGACCGTTACCTGACGAGGCAACCGCGCTGGCGTTGGTGCGGCACTGGTCCATTGTCCAAATTGGCGAGGCGAAGTCGTCGTCTTTCGGGCGGTGGCAGATTAGGTCGAAAGAGTTTCGAGAGAATCTGGAATGGGCAGTCATTGTCCCGGGCGATCGTGGGACTTCTCCAGGAGTGGCGCAATTACTTGGAGAACTTTCAGCTCGCGGGGTTACCATCCGGAGATTGTGTAACGGCTGCTGGTAGGAAAGAGCAGCGTCCCTCAATCGACAGCGCTTAGAGACCCTTGCCATAAACGTTAGTGTTCTATCGGAGGCGCGTTTCACGAAAGCGTGAAGTCGGGCGAGGTGCTCTGCGCGCGTTCGATAGAACCACGTATAACAGCGTATCGGAGAAGTGGCTTTCTACGCGATTTCAAATGATGTGAGGGAAGCCTTCTGCCGACAAAATGGGTAAGGCGTCCAGAAGATACAGGATCGAACCCACTGGGGACAGTGTTTAAATATATTATTAGTTATCATAAATCATGTGTTAACTATATAGTTATGGCGGAGAGGGGGGGATTGTAACCCCAGTTGGTGAGTGGGAGGTGAGGGGTCGGTGAGCTTTGGTATGTCTCTTGTTATCAACGCCGGTTTTCGATTTGAACGAAT
>JBAVHY010000405.1:0-2861 GCA_049686315.1 Candidatus Acidiferrum sp.
GTGGCGAGCACGCGCGCGCGCAAGTCAGAGCCTAGGCGTTCGGCTACCGCCGCATCCGTCAAATCGGACTCTTCGAGAATTTGCCCGCTTACTCCCGCGTCCTGGGCGAGAAGGCGCTTCATCTCGACCATCAAACCAGTCTCTTTGTTTAGGACTTCGAGGATCTGGCTAGCCGAGGCGGCCACGCGTTCAAGATTGTCGGAGATGATATCCGGGGAATGCAATGGTGCACGCGCGGAAGCTTCCGTTCTGGAGCCTTGTGCTGGGTTCGCCTGCGATTGTTGCTGTGCGTAGGCCGGCACGCAAAGCAACGCCGCCAAAGCCAGAACCACGGTCATTTTTTTCTCTTTTTTGCGGTCGATCATAATTTTACCACAAGGCTAAACATGCAACCCTTCAACTCGTTCCGTTCGCGACCATGTTGTTTCGCAGTGCATTCAAGAGTCCGTCTTCGGACGCCTCGAGATCGTTTGAATGAATATCGAGCGACACCCAGTAAGACACGAGGTAATTCATCTCCTGTGCTACCCCTATGACCCGCACCCCTGGATGTTCGCGGAGCAAGTCATCACAGATGCGCGGCCTTTGCCCCGGGTGGTCAAGCGCGATGACCACAAAGTTTGGCAGTGTCCTCTTTACATTTGCGGAAATCTCCAGCTCATCGGTGACCTCACCGACAATTTCAATGTCGGGCTGGTCAGCAAAGGTGGTGAGAATGAGCTCGCGCATCAGCCGCGGACGGTTCGCCACGAGCACCCGGATAGCTTTTTCCATGACACACTCCAGTGCTCGCAAGTATCCGTTCGTCAGCATATCCTGGTAAGACTCAAAAAACGGCCATCGGGATGGCCTAATTCAGGCTTCACGAGGTACTAAGGCAGTTTCACTAAGAACCAAAGATGACCTATCGAACGTACCCACCTTTCCGTTCTTGATCTGTCGGCCAATGCAGGCGGGAGGAAACCTCTCTTTCATTGTTTTCATGCAGATACACAGAACGAAGCGCGGATATTCAAGAAAAATGTGTTGCAAGAAAGCCTGTCTTTAAGATAGAAGATCGTGCCTCATAGGGCTTAAATCAACGTAATGCTCGGCGTACTTTCAGTTGACATCATTATGCATGGAGTATATGGTAGTTGGGAGATGATGGATGGCTGGGTCACGGCTCTTTCCCTTGGCTACTCTATCGTTCGTAGTTGAATATCCAACGCCCAATTTAAACTATGGACACTTCGAGCGAACTCGTCTTTGATACATCTATTCGCGTATTCCTGCTCATCGAAAACCGCTTGCTCCGTGAAGCGCTTTTTCGGCTGTTCCGCAAGCGCGCCGACATTCTTCTCGTCGGGCAGGCCCGGCATTCTGACGCAACGACTTGCGAGATACTGGATGCTCGGTCTGATGTTATTGTGACCGATTCCCGCGAAGTCAAATGGCTCGCCGAGAGGATCGCTATGGACAGAGAGGGGCAGACCGCTCCCAAAGCCATCCTGATCGGAATGGAATGCGACGAGGAGCAGTTCATGGCTGCCGTCCGCTCCGGTGTGACCGGTTATCTCTTGAAAGACGCTTCTGCTTCAAACGTCGTCGCTGCTGTGCGCGCTGTCTTTCGCGGAGAGGCTGTTTGCCCTCCGCAGCTTTGTTTCACGCTATTCCGATTCGTGGCCCAGGCAGCTAAGGAAATGACGCTCCTGAACGCAGCTTCGCGGCCCGATCTTACTTTGCGTCAGCAGCAACTGGTCGGTCTTGTTGCCCAGGGTCTGACAAATAAGGAAATCGCTTCGCGCTTGAATCTCTCTGAGTTTACGGTGAGGAATCATATCCATCGAATCTTGAAGCAGGTCGATGCCGAGAGTCGGAGTGAGGCTGTGGAAACCATTCGCGCCCACGGCTACTCGATCAGCTCATGACCATCTCGCTGCTCTTCTGTAGAATCTGCCGATCATGCTTCAACGTTCCTCCCATCGCTGGGTCCGACAGCTGCAATTTCGGTACGTATTCAATTTGCAGATCGCGGTCAATGCAGGGAGGCATCTCAGAAGCCGGTGCGGTCAAACCCTGACAAACCATCGTCGCCGTGGCTCTGATATCGCCATGCTGGCTGTGTAGCATATGCCGAATATGCTCTCATGGGTAACGTGGAGGCCGCAGGCAGCACAATTGGCTAAAAAGTTTTGACGAGTGACCCTGGAAGGATGAGAGCAGTAGCGTGAACCTACTGGGTTTCTACGCGAACGTCAGTGAACTTTCGAAAGTCGCGATCGAACGAAGCTACCGGCATATTTTCGGCCGCAGCAATCGCGGCGATCAGGCAGTCCACGAAATGGACCTTAGTTTTTCGATAGCGATCCAAGGCATCCAGGTGAATTGCCGCACCATCAATTTCGACGCCCGGGCTGGAAATGAGTCTACTGAGCGCCGACGCGATATCTCCACGTGGATGCTCGTAAAAAGACTCCAGTACGAACACGCACTCGGCCAGAACAGCTGGCAACACCACAATCACCACGTCGCCGCGGTCGCACGCATCGAACAGCTTTTCAGTGGCCTTGGCATGCTTTTCATGGTCCTGCACTAGATAGCGAACGATCAGATTGGTGTCGACAAGCCTTCGTTTGCTCACCAAGTGCCCTCACGACCGCGGACTGACTTCGCTGCGGCCTCGCGGATTTGCGCGAAGGACATCCCCTTAGCCTTCTTGCTGGCCAGTAAACCTTTGAGTGATCGCGTGCCCAGATGCACGCGTATGGTGGCGTGGTCCCCTTCGACTGCGTACTCTAGCTTGTCGCCAGGTTTGATTCGCAAGGCCTTGCGAATTTTCCCCGGAATGGTCGTTTGTCCCTTGCTCGTTACCGTGGAAT
>JBAVHY010000406.1:0-2079 GCA_049686315.1 Candidatus Acidiferrum sp.
GTGCTGGTCCGGCGAGTCGGTAATGTTTGTTCCCCCAGGGTGTGGCCACCTCCTTGCATCTCGAAAGAGGAGCCTCTGGCTTGGCCAGTGCATCAGTTCGGCTTCTCACGGCTGCACGAGGCCGCAGCGAGGGTAGGTGACAATGGTTAGGAACGGCGAGATCAGTCTAGCGGACGTGAAGCGCATTCTCAGGCGATATTGGTGGATTCCCGTGGCATCCACAATTCTGTTTGGCGGACTGGGCCTGACCGCGACGTACGTCCTTCCCAAGAAGTACACCTCATCGACCCTGGTGCTCGTCGAACTGCCAACGGTGCCGACAGACATTGTGAAACCGGTTGTTACCGATGATTTGAATCACCGCCTTGGCTCCATGAAAGAACAGATCCTCAGCCGGTCTCGCTTGCAACCCATAATTGAGAAGTTCAACCTCTATCCACAAAAACGTGGCAATGCGCACATGGAAGACCTCGTGGAACAGTTGAGAAAGGCGGTTGAAGTCGAACTCATCCAACCAATGCAGGGATCGGTTAACCGGCAGCCGCCCGGTTTTCAGGTGAGTGTGACTCTTGACAACGCTCAATTGGCCCAGCAAGTTTGCACCGAGATTACTTCCTTGTTCATGGAACAGAACGTTCGAAGGCGGGAGCAGCAGTCTGCGGATACGACGCAGTTTCTAACCCAGCAACTCGACGAAGCAAAAGCAAAATTGGATGAACACGAGGCAAAGCTCGCGAAATTCAAAGTTCACTACCTCGGCTCGCTGCCAGAAGAACAACAAAGCAATCTAGGACTCTTAACGGGCTTGAACACACAGCTCGAAGCGGTAACGCAGGCGCTCAGCCGGGCCCAGCAGGACAAGGTGTTAACGGAAACCTTGTTGAATTCGCAGGAGGCCAATTGGAAGGCCACGCAGACCGGACAACAAAACCCGGAAACCCAGGAGGAGCAGCTAACCGTCCTGGAGGGTCAACTGACGTCGCTGCTCGCCCGCTATACCCCTGAACACCCGGACGTGATTAAGATCAAATCACAGATTGCGCAGCTAAGACGCAAAATGGAGGAAGAGCCGGCCACAAAGAAGCCCGCGGGCGCCCAGCCGCAAAACATGCATGAATCGCCGCAAATCCAGCAATTGCGCGCCAAAATCAAGCAGGATGAGCTGAGCATTAGCGATTTGACGAAACGGCAAAACCAGATTCAAGAACAGACCCGGGTGATTCAAGGGCGGGTACAGGCGAGCCCCATTGTCGAGCAACAGTTCAAAGAGCTAACCAGGAATTACCAGACTACGCTCGAAATGTACAATGAACTCCTGAAGAAAAGAGAAAACTCCGCCATTGCGACGGATCTCGAACATGCGCAGGAGAGTGAAACTTTCAAAGTGTTGGATACCCCAAGCCTGCCCTTAACCCCGTCCTTCCCCAAGAGAATTGTGTTCGTCGGCGGAGGAGCTGGAGCTGGGCTCGCGGTGGCGCTTGGAATCGTGTACCTCCTGGCCATCGGCGACAAATCCATGTACACAGAGCGTGACGTGGAAGCCTGCCTGAAGTTGCCTGTTTTAACAATGATTCCAGGCTTTAATGTTTCCGCGACCGGGAAACCTGCTCGCGCGTTATGATGGCGGCATGAAGACCGCCTTTTTGTGAGAAGGCATCTAGCGGAAAGTGCATGATGGAAAGGACCAGATGAGTAGGATACACGAGGCGTTGAAGAAAGCGGCGACGGAGCGGTCTGCCCAAATGGGCGGCAAACCTGCCTCCGAACTGGCCGAACTCGTTGGAGGGAATCTCGTTGAAGCGGTGCTCCCCGAACAAACACCGCGCGGGGGCTCCGGAGCCGTTCTCGAATTGAGGGAGCAGGCGAGCGGCGGATTTGAGAAACTGCTTGGGAAATGCCGGCGAGCCGAGTGGAAAATCGACCCCAGATTTAGCGTGTTCGCGGGCGAGTCCATGTTCCCGCACGGAGCAGAAAAATTCCGCACTTTGCGGTCCAGGCTTCACCAGATTGCCGCCACCCGGACGCTGAAAAGGATACTGATTACTAGCAGCCTCCCGGAAGAAGGCAAGACCTTTGTTG
>JBAVHY010000407.1:0-10263 GCA_049686315.1 Candidatus Acidiferrum sp.
ACCGATACCACACGAAACGATTCGTAAAGTCAACGATGGCGGATCGATCATCATGACCGGGTCGGTTGCTTCGGTGAAAGGTTTTCCTGGTTTCGACGTGTATTCGGCGGGCAAGGCGGCATTGCGCTCATTCGCACGCACGTGGCTCACCGAGATCCGATGGGTAACCAAAAGTCGGCTTCTCGACTCTAACTACCTAACTACCGGATTGCCCGTCATGACTCGGCCACAATCGTCAAGATGACCAGGTGGAACGCATTTACGATAATCCGATTGCACCCCGCTGAGTCGGAGTCGCTAATTGCAGGGAGGCCTTTTGATTGGATCGGGAGAAGCGCTTCACATGCGCGGCATGCATTCCGACGAGATTGTTGCTTAGCAATTTGTAAGACCGGAAAAGATCAAACGCAAATCGGAATCGAATCTGGGGAGCCTGCTCGGGGTGACCAATTTGTCGAATGGGCTGCTCTCGATGGGAATCGCCGAGCACTCTCAGAAAGACGATTTGACCGCGAGTGGAAGCGCTCGCAACTCTCCGTTCTAATGCAGACTGGCCCACACTTGGTAGATGACTACCACGATCATGAACAGCAGATAGATTCGAAGCGACCACATCACGAACTTTTCAAGCCCGCTTAGGTGCCGCCGGGGAATCAGGTGCTTTTTCAGCCGCGCGAGTTGCTCCGGCTCGAGCGAGGACAGAACCAGTTGTTGATCGGTGGAGGTGATCACATCGTGTGCTTTGTCTCTTGAAGGCATGCTTCGGACCTCTTACTTCCCGCCTAAAAATGCAAACAAATTCGGCGCAATCACACTAATGCCGAAGAGCAGGCCAGCCAGTGTCAGAAAAACGACCACGCCGGTGGCGAGTGCGTTCGCCCACCTTGGACTCACCAGATCGCCCATGACTTCCCGGTCGTTCGCAAGCATGAAGAGGAACACAAGCGCGGGCGGCATCGCCAGAACCGCGACCACGTTGACCAGCAGCACCACATATACGAGTGGGAGCCCCGGGATCAAGACGATTGCCCCGGCTGCCGCCGCGCATAGGAACAACACAGAGTAGAATGCTTTTCCTTGCGTTACTGGGAGGTTTAGGCTGTGAGGCCTGCGGGCTACCTCTCCAAAGGCATATGCGGACGAGATGGAAATGGTGACTGACGCAACCATTCCCGCTTCCACGATGCCAAGAGCGAACAAGGCCGCGCCGAATCGCCCGATTAACGGTTGCAGCGCCTGCGCGAATTCGGCTCCCTGAAAGTTCTCGGCAGTCATGTGGTGAGCGAACAATGGGGCTGTGGCAATTATCGTTGCGACCGCGGCTATCGCGGCCAAAGCAGCTCCCACTACTGTATCGATGCGACCGAGATGAATGTCTTTTGTGGTCAGCCCCTTGTCAACCGTCGCGCTCTGTTGGAAGAACAGCATCCAGGGAGTCACCGTTGCGCCGATGTCCGCCAGCACGATGATCAGAGTGTCTTGTGTCAACCCTCCAGGGAGCGGCTTCCAGGTAACGAGTGCGCTGCCGACAGAGTGCCAATTCGGATGGGTAAGCAGGGCCACAGGGACGAAAACTAGATTGAAAATGGCGATAGCGAGCAGCGTTCGTTCCCATGTCCAATATCGGTGCATCATGACAGCTAAGCACAAGAATACAAGTGCACTGCCAACCGCAGCCCACGGGGGGACACCAAAAAATCCCAGGCCTGCCCGGATGGCAATGAACTCAGTGATCAGCGTCAGGAAATTGCCGATGCCCAGGTCGATCATGGAGAACCAGCCCCAAAACGGCCCAAAGCGGTCGAAGATCAATTCCGCGTGGCCGCGGTGAGTGGCCGAACCCAGACGCATGGTCATTTCTTGTACGACGATAGCCATGCAAAAGGTGAGAATGACGAAGGGAATGAAGAACCCAATTCCAAATCGCGCTCCAGTCGCGGCGTAGGAAATCATGCTGGGGCCGTCGTTCTCTCCCAGCATGACGAGAATTCCTGGTCCGACGAGCAGCCACAGTAGTCGGAACCTGGAGAAGACACCCCGCTGGGCGCGCGCCGCGGACACACGCACCCGATCATGCGCACGATCTACGTCTTCGTGGGTGATAACGACATCTTCTTGAGGGGTGGCTTGCGGCGTTACCCTGGACAGAGGTCCTAAGTTCACCGGCGATTCCTCGTAGTGCCCTTTGATTCCCCGGCCGCTTTTTCATCGCCGGAGAGGAGCTGCACAGATATACTAGCGTGCATTAACCGCAGTATATCAGATTATATTAACTTAGATTAATGAACATTCCGCTGGTGTTCTTGCTCTACCCAGACCTTCTCCGCCACCGGAGAACCAAGCGCCATTCGTTTTCTTTCAACCTTTAGAATGGACGTCCCATCGTAGTTTCGAGATTCGACTTTCAAATGAGTGCCCGGACGGATTCCGTTTTCTTGCAGAAATTCCAGTAGTTTGCGGTCCCTTTCGTATACGCTGCACACTTTGTATCTTGAGCCCGCCTCGGCTTCACTGAGCAAGCGCTGACCCTTCCTGCGCCGTTGCTCGGGACTCATCACGGCCAGACCATTTCCGTGAGGGCAGGTCCCTTTGTGCCCGAGGACTTGGACGAGTCTCTTCTCAAATGCCGGAGAAACGGCATGCTCCAAACGCTCTGCTTCATCGTGAACGTCAACCCATTTCATCCCGAAAATCTCCGAGAGCATGCGCTCAATCAGGTGATGACGAAGAATGGTTTGCTCGGAGACCTTCCGCCCTTCGGAAGTGAGTTGAATTCGGCCGCCCTTAGTAATGGTGACCAGACCGTCTCTTCGCAGCCGCTTGAGGGCAGCGGTTACTGCCGGTGGCGTCACGGAAAGCCAATGCGCAAGGAGCGCGGAGATCACGGTATTGCCTTCCGCCTCGGCCTCTGCAATGGCCTTGAGATAATTTTCCTTGGAAATGGTGATCATAATGATTCCGGCTATACTTTATCACCACTCGATCTTGTTGTCGCACCCAGGGCTTCTGTGGCGACGGCCAAAGATGGCCCATCGATTCCACGGGAAACATGGTGATTGTCATGAACTAAACTCTACTTTACTTCCACAATTAACCATGCTTAATATATTAGTCCTGGCTGCCGGCGATTACATGAGGTCGCGACGAATCAAGAAAGTAGGCATTTCGGTCATGCCGCGCGTTACTCTTCCAAGTCTTCTTCTGGTGAGTGTTGCGCTATTCTGCGCGGAGGCAGCGCTGCCGCAAGGTGAAACGACCAGCGCAATCGCCGGCCAAGTGACCGACGCCACCAATGCTGCCATTCCGGACGCACTCGTTACCATCACAAATCGCGAGACCGGCCTACAGCGCCGTGCCAGCGCCGACGTGCAGGGACGTTTCAATTTCCCGCAACTAAAGCCCGGTGCCTATTCCGTCAAAGCAGAGGCAAAAGGCTTCGATCCGCAACAGAATGACAATGTGCTTTCGGGTCTAGGGCAGAAGCAGACCGTCAATTTCACGCTTGAAGTTGCCAAATCCCAGCAGACTGTTGAAGTCAGCGGCGAGGCCCCACTCATCAATCCGGGGAGCGCCAACACCTCGACAAACTTGAGCGCACCAGCACTGGAGAACCTGCCCAATCCGGGCGGTGATTTAACTTACCCCCTGCAGTTTGCCGCCGGTGCGCTTGTCAACACGGCAGGAAGCGGGAATGATTTCGTCGGCGGCACAAACGGGTATGGCAACGTTGAGTTCAATGGGCTTCCGGCTCTCTCGAACGGCTATATCGTCGATGGGCTGGAAACGAATGATCCGCTTACGAATTTAAACAGCGGACTCTCGACGAACCTCGTTCTCGGATTGAACTCGGTAGCGGAAGTGACGGTCAATACGCTTTCCTATGCAGTCGATCAGGGACGTTACGGCGCGTCGCAGGTCAACTATGTTACAAAGTCCGGCTCAAACCAGTTTCATGGGAATCTCTATGAATTATGGAACGGTTCGAAATTCAACGCAGCGAACTATTTCACAAATGCCACTCCGGGAAATCACAAACCGCGCTCCACGGTGAACCACTTTGGCGGCAGTGTGGGCGGCTCGATTATCCACGACAAGTTGTTCTTCTTCTTCGATAGCGAGTGGGCGCGGATTGCATTACCGATTGTCACATCCGCTACCGTCCCAACTCCGGCATTCCAGAATTACGTCTTGCAGCAGCTCCCTATCGGTGGAACCGATTCCGTCACGGGCTCCGTTTACCAACCATCCCCGCAGTCGGTGCCCTTCTATCAGAAGATGTTTTCGCTGTACGGAAATACCAGCGGAACCTCTCTCGCGGTACTTGGCTGTCCGTTCGATGTCGGTGAAGTTGCTCCCGCGATTGCGAATAATGGAAACGGTTGTGCCAATCGGCAGAGCATATCGCATTCGAGCGCCGATCATGAACAGGTTCAGACGGTTCGCATCGATTTCAACCTCAATGAAATGAACACGACCTGGTTCCGTTTTCAGACGGACAACGGACTCCAGGCCGCCTATACCGATCCCATCAACTCCTTGTTCAACGCCGTTTCCCCTCAACCTCTTTACTCCTTTGCAGCGGGATATACGCACGTCTTTTCGCAAAATCTTGTGAACTACTTCAACCCGGCGTTTTCCTGGTATGGAAGCCTGTTTGGCCCCAGCGATTTTCAGAAAACACTCGCCGCGTTTCCCATTGTGTTGCAGGGCAACGGCGCGAATGCCCCTTTCACCAAGCTCGGGGGACTGGACAACACATGGGTCCAGGGGAGACGCGCCACCCGGTTCTTCATCAACGACAACCTCGCTTGGAGCCGCGGGGCGCACGAACTCCGCTTTGGAACCAATACCCGGATTTTTTGCCTGAACGACTATGACTTCGGCGAGGGTTCGGTCCCGACAGTGACCTACACCACCCTACCGCAATACATCTATGGAGTTGCATCTACCGCGGCCAGGACTTTCCCCACCTCAGCGAACGAGCCGTTCAACTTCCTTAATCTCGATCTCTACGCACAGGACACTTGGAAGGTGACCAAGAAACTAACTTGGACCTTCGGGATACGAGATACATTAAATTCCAATCCGTTGAATCCGCATCAGCATATCGCCCGTCTGAACGGCTCTTTCGGTTCCATATCGCATGATGTGAATCAGCCTTTGAACACCGCCATTCAAACCAGGCTCGGCACAGTGTTTTCCTCGACGCCCCTCGCGATACTGCAACCGAGAACAGCCATTGCCTTGCAGTTTGAACCGAAGTCCGTGCTGCTTACCGGCTTCGGGATTTTCAGCGACATATTACCCGGCGCCATCGCCGATGTGGTTGGTGTCAATCCGCCCTACGTCCAAACTTTCCAGGGCGGGCTTCTTGGAACCGTGGGTGGGACAGCCATTGCGCCCGGTGTGCCTGGCAGTGCGGTCGATGCAGCCGTGGCCGCGAATCAAACGTTCAGTTCTGGATTTGCGCAGGGTCAGCTTTCTTGCGCGTCTACTCAGTCGAACCCTGCAACCTGTCTTCCCCCAGTCGCTATCACTGCGGTGCCCGATGGAAAACTCCATGCGCCATACTTCATGGAATGGAGTCTTGGCCTGGAACACCAGTTTGGATCGACAGCAAGCATCCACGCGCAATACGTTGGCACCCGCGCCGTCAACCAGCCGTATCTTGCACAAGTGAACGGCTATGAAACGGTCTGTGCGGGTTGTTTTGCGCCGTTTCCCTATGCGCAATCGACGGATCCCCGATTCGGCGCAGTCACGCAATTTTCCACAGGTGCAAACAGTCACTACAACGGCTTGCAAATCACCGCAATGAAGCGCCTCGGCCAAGGCTTCATGGGACAACTGAACTACACGTTGAGCCGTTGCATGGACACCGTCTCCAATGGCGGATTCCTGCAGTTCTCGGCGGGAGGAATCTTGTCTCCACTCCCAGGAGATTTAGCACGGGACTATGGCCCCTGCGACTACGACATCCGCCACAATCTCAACGCGCAATACGTCTATCAACTTTCCCTCAAATTCAAAAGCCGCTATCTTGCCTATGCGCTGAATGGCTGGCAAGTGTCGGGAACCGTCTTTTGGCACAGCGGAATTCCGTTCTCGGTTCTGAGCACGCCGTACTCTGCTAATGGCAATGGCATTGTGAACGGCAGCGGGCCGCAATTCGCCAGTGTGATTCCCGGTGTCCCGCTCTATGAGCACAAACCGATTCCCGTCGTCACCCAACCGGGCACCGTGCAATGGCTCAACCCAAATGCGTTCGTCTCCACCGTCGATCCAAGCACGGGTGCGTGCTATGGCGGCGACGGTCCGAAGACTTGTCAATTCGGCAGTCTTAGCCGCAACGCGCTCCGCGGTCCCGATTTTGCCTGGAGCGATTTTTATCTGACGAAATGGTTTTCCATAACCGAGCGCGTAAAACTACGCTTCGACACTCAGTTCTTCAATGTCTTCAACCATCCGAATTTCGGCCTTCCGAGCATGGTGCTTGCCGGGCTTCCGGGAAAGCCTTCTACACAGACGGGGTTTGGAGCGCTGACGTACACGACTTCTCCGCCGACCGGCCTACTCGGCGTTGGGTTGGGCGGTGATAGTACTCCCCGCATGATCGCGTTTCAGTTGCGCCTGGAGTTTTGAGCTCGCTCTCGTTCAGGAAGATAGAATCATGCGGAGTTCAGGAGATGAACCCCCAGTTCGCATAAGGAATGAAAAAGCGGCGGTCTTGGTGGTCGGCTTTAAGTCAAACGAGCGTCGCAAACTGGTCGTCTAACGGGATAGTCGGCAAACCAGAAGTAATCTGATCTTCCCAGCGGATTGGTACTGATAAGTCGGCTAGGCTGGAGACAAAATCCTGGATACTTGCGCGTTAGGACGTAGCCGCCCGGCGGCGGACGCTTCGCGTGAGGTAGTGGAGTGTTGGTTGCTTGATGGCTTGAGATAAGTTTTGGGTCACAAGGAGGTCCCTGTGACCCATCTCAGAAAAATAATGCTGGAAGAACTCCAGCGACGTAATTACGCTCAACATACCACACGTTCGTACATCCGCACAGTCGAGGATTTTGCTCGACACTTCAATTGCTTCCCGGATCGCTTAGGCCCTCGACACATTCGCGAATACCAAGCGGAGCTATTTGAGAAGCGCAAGCTGTCAGCGGGTAGCGTCGCGGTCCGTCTGGCAGCCTTAAGGTTCTTTTACTGTAAGACGCTCAAGAGAGCCTGGAGCATCGCCGACACCCCCTATCCGAAAGGGGCCCATCACCTGCCGGCGATCTTCAGCCAGGAAGAAGTTGCTCAACTCATTCAGGCGGCCAGCACTTGCTTTCATCACACTCTGCTGAATAATGGCCCGGCCACTCCTCGAGGTGGCCGACATCGTCCGCGCCGCGGGAGACACTTTCATCGAACGAAACCGCCACTGGCTCCGTTGGAAGCATGTCAAAGTGCTGCGGGCCATTCGGCGGTGTCGTACCGCCGCCCTCGGCGGTCATCTCGATGAGTGCGCACGCTGCGGGCATCGCGCCATCTCCTTCAATAGCTGCCGAGATAGACACTGCCCGAAGTGTCAGATCGCTGCTCGGGAACGCTGGATCGCTGCGCGTCGACGAGAACTTCTCCCGACACGCTACCTGTACGTGGTCTTCACACTCCCCGGCCGCCTGGCGCCATTGGTCCTGCAAAACAAGAAGACCATCTACGATCTCCTGTTCCGCACTAGCGCCGAAACCCTTCTCGAAGTGGCACGCAATCCGAAGCATCTCGGCGCGGAGATTGGTTTCTTCAGCGTGTTACACACCTGGAGCCGAAAACTCAAAATTCATCCGCATGTCCATTGTGTCGTTCCTGCCGGCGGCCTCTCGCCCGATCACACCCGCTGGGTTTGTTCACGAGACAACTACTTTCTGCCTAAGGAAGTGTTGCAGGAGATCTTTCGCGGCAAGTTTGTCGATGCGCTCGAGCAGGCTTTTCAGAATGGCCAGCTCAACTTCCAGGGAGACCTGAAGCTTCTTGCGCAACCCAAGATCTTCGCCGCCTGGCTGCGGCCACTGTATCGGCAAGACTGGGTGGTCTACTTGAAACGCCCCTTTGGTGGCCCCGAATATGTGCTGCAATATCTCGGCCGCTACACCCATCGCGTGGCCATCTCCAACCATCGCCTAGTCTCCCTCACCGATGGCCAAGTCACTTTTCGTTGGCGTGATTCTGCTCACCACAACGAACAAAAGTTGCTGTCCCTCCCGCTCGATGAATTCTTGTGCCGCTTCTTACTGCACATCCTTCCGCAAGGCTTTGTGCGCATCCGTAACTTCCGCTTTTTGGCCAACCGTAAACGCGCCACACTCCTACCCCTTTGCTTTCAGTTGTTGGGTTCGGCACAACAGTCGCAAGCCGAACAACAGGCCTCTTCCAGCGAAGATTGTCCCGATCTCTGGCGCTGCCCTAAATGCGGTGGACCGATGAAGGTCATCGAAAGACTCACCGCCACCGAAATCCAACTTCGTTCTCCACCGCGGATCAGCGTTGCGGCTTGAGACTACTCTCTCCAACTCGAAAACTCTGCGTCCTTCCGGGCGCTTCGCATCTCTGTGCCTCGCCGTCAAACCGATCCCTTCTTCCAGCTTCTTCGGCCACAGTCTTCGCCATACTTTTTCGCGGTAGCCAATTTCCGCGCGCACGGTGTCATGTGTCGTGCCCTGCAGCACAATCTCGGCACGGCTCAACGCCGCTCCTTCCCACGATTGAATTTGCATAGAGCTTGCGTCCACCGCAACCACGGGTGGCCACGTCCAAACGGCTTTACCGGACGCGCGCAGAACTCCCCGCCTCCGTTCACTCCGCACCGAAAACGAGCATCCGGTAAGGCACTAGCGTTATCCGACCAGAATCCGGCGCAAGCGTTGCAGGAGCTTGCAGCTTCTCTGAACGGGCCTAGAACGAAGCAGCCGCAGCCAGGCCTGCCCAGCAAGCCCGGCCACCGTGTGGTCGGAGGCATAAGCGTCTCCCTGGTATAACGCCTTAACGCCGTTCCACTCGAGGATAAGACTGCCGATTAGATGGCTTCCTGCTTCGCCTTGACTGTTACTGCATCGCGACTGTTTCCCGGCGTGCCACCCGGATTCGAACACCGGGTTGGACTTCTTAGGCTGAACGGTTCATGGACGAGCTTCGTAGACGACGTTAAACGGTGTTTCCGCGACTCGCCGGAAACGGCTGAAGCCGGCTGACGTGACTACCTCGCGAACGCGTTTTTCGCCTGACTGCGCGCCCAGGCACAACGCGACTTCCTGCGAACGGGAACAGGGCGTGCACAATAGCGTCGAAAAGGAGTAGTAGACGCGGCCGACCGGATTCAGATTGTCTTTTAGCTCATCGTTGGCGAACGGCTCGACGATCATCCATGTGCCATCCTTGCTGAGCGAATTGCGCACATGCGTTGCGGCGCCGACCGGATCGCCCATGTCGTGGAGACAATCGAACACCGTGACCAGGTCGTAGTCTTTGCCCGGAAAATCTTTGGCCTTTGCAACTTTGAAGTTGACGCGATCCGAGAGACCTTGCCGGGCGGCGGCGGCGCGGGCGCCTTCGATGGATTTGTCATGATAGTCGAATCCGAAGAATTGCGATTTTGGGAAGGCCTTGGCCATCAGTAGGGTAGAAGCTCCCTTGCCGCAGCCCACATCGGCGACGCGCGCGCCGGCCTCGAGTTTGCCATTCACGCCCTGGAGAGAAGGAATCCACGAACTTACGAGATTCGAGGCATAGCTCGGCCGGAAGAATTTCTCGCAGCCATGAAACACGGCGTCGTCGTGCTCGTGCCAGCCCATGCCCGCCCCGGAGCGGAAAGACTCGGCAATCCTCGGAACCGCGGCAAGAGAGCCGAGAGCCAATTGGAAGGCCCCGGGAATGTAAGCGGGACTGTCTTCGTTGGCCAGCGTAAACGCCTGTTCTTCGCTCAGACTGAACTTGCGCGTCTTCTCGTTATACGTGATGTAGCCGCCGGCAGCCTGAGAGGCCAACCATTCGCGCACATAGCGCTCATCGGTTCTGGTGATTGCGGCGAGTTCGGTGGAATTCAGGGGACCTTCGGCAAGAGCTTTGTACAATCCCAGTTTTTCGCCAATTACCACCATGCCAGAGTGGACTGCGGCACCCAGGTCCCCAACGAATTGCCCGACGAATGCGTTCAGTTTGTCCATGTCTATCGCCATTCTTGTTCTCCTTTGAGATTGAACTTTCTCTGAATTTGTCCGGGAGCGATGC
>JBAVHY010000408.1:0-4261 GCA_049686315.1 Candidatus Acidiferrum sp.
GAACAGGCACGAACTGCGGAAGCACGAGCTACCATTCCGGCACGAACCCGACGCTACTGGCAGCAGTTGTACCGAGAGGCTGAGACAACCTATGGAAACGGCTTTCTCGGTCTCCTCCCTCAGTACCACAAGTGTGGAGGAAACAGACAAATTTCTTCCGAGGCAATAGCCCTCATTCACCAAGTGCTCGAAACCCATTACGATACTGTCCGGCGTGCGCCAAAACGCGGAGCTTACGGCGAATACCTCAAATGCTCTGAGGAACACGCTCTGGGGCCAGTCAGCCAGTGGACTTTTTACTTAGAAGCACAGCGCCACAAAACTGCGTATGAACAGACTTTGGCACGCGAGGGAACACGTGCCGCCTACCCATTCAAGGACTATGTCCATGAGCAGGAGCAGACGATCAGCCGACATGGAACTTACGCTTGGAGCTTGGCACATATTGATCATACCGAACTCGATCTGGTTCTGTGTGACTCCAGGACGGGTCAAGTTCTCGGAAAATGCTGGCTAACCCTGCTCATTCTGGCCTTCCCTCGCAGAATCGCTGCGTTCTACCTTCCCTTTGACCCACCTTCCTACCGCTCCTGTATGATGACCTTGCGCTTGTGCGTGAAACGGTATGGGCGCTTGCCAACTGCTCTAGTGGTCGATGGTGGCCCCGAATTTCAAAGTGTTTACCTTGAACAATTGCTGGCGCTCTATCGGGTGCGCAAGCAGCAACGCCCGGCATCCGAACCACGGTTTGGGTCGCCACAAGAAAGACTCTTCGGCTCCCTGGACACCACCGTCCTCTACCATTTGCTTGGCAATACGCAGGCATCTCGCGTTCCGCGACAGATGACCAAAACGACTAATCCTCGTCGTCTTGCAGTGTGGACGCTCCCACAACTAGCTGAACGAGTGCAACAATGGGCAGACGAAGAATATGAAACCATGCGGCACCCGGCATTGGGCATGACACCGCGCCAGGCATATGAACGCTCTATCGAGTGCGATGGACAGCGTGCTCACAAAGAGATTCTCTACGACGAGATCTTTCGGATGGCAACATTTCCTACAACCCGAAAGGGAACCGCCAAGGTCGTCTCGGGAGTCGGGGTGAGAATCAATCATCTTGATTATTGGTGTGAGGCGATGCGTGACCCAACAGTCGAGAACCGACAGGTCAACGTGCGCTATGATCCTTTTGACGTGAGTGTTGGGTTTGCCTACATTGATCACAAATGGCGCAAATGTGACTGTCCGTACACGGAGTTTACTGGATGTTCGGAACGCGAATTGCAACTGCTCGCCGAAGAATTGCGCAAGCGCAATCGTATCACATCGGGGCGAGAACAAACAGAGCTGACCCAGAAGCAATTAGCCACCTTTCGGCGAGAGAATGTGGAAATCGAAACGCTGTTGCGTCAGCAACGCCATGATCGAGAAACCAGGGCTGCACTAAGAGTGTTAGAAGGGGGGAAGCAATCACCAATCGAGTCCTTCCAAGACGAAGCGAGCGGTGAAGAAGCGGAACCTGTGCCGGAAAGTCCGCAGAAGAAGAAGAACCCGTCTGAGAATTTGCTCGTGCTCAAGCGGATCGAGCTATGAAACAAGAACGGAGGAAGCCCGCGTGGGAAGGTCAGGTGAGCCAGATCGTTTCCCAGCCAACTTGCTGACCGAGGGAGCAGGGGCACGCCAGGAGTACTTTGAGCAACAGTGTCTCATTGAGCATCCTCGTTTGCGTGAGGCATTAGATCACATTCTGCAAGCAGTGTGTCCTCCAGGGACGGGAGCGAGTATGAGACGGCTTGGGACGACGGTTCTGATCATTGGGCCACCTCGTGTCGGGAAAACGACCCTGATCCGCTTACTCGAAGAGCAGCTTTTAGCACGAGCAAGAAGCCAAATGGAACGTGATCCCGGCTTCATTCCTTTTGCCAGTATCACTCTGGCCTCACCGGATGCTAACCGCTTTGACTGGCGAATCTATTACCGGGCGGTATTACGAGCACTACGAGATCCTTTTGTGGATGGCAAGATGGCTCGCATTCGGGAGCGAGATTTGCGCGAAGCAATGGAGTGTGCGTTGCTTGAGCGTTCGCCCATCGCAGTCATTGTGGATGAAGCGCACCACCTGGCTAAAACCTCTAGAGGTCGGTACCTCCAAGACCAACTTGATCAATTGAAGCACTTTGAGAATCTGACCGGTGTGAGTCATCTTCTTGTAGGGACGTACGAACTCCGTCCCTTTCGGAAAGCAAACGCGCAATTAGCGTGCCGGAGCGTGGATGTCCATGTTTCCCGCTATGATGCAAAAGTCGAAGAAGACGCACAGGTATTTCGGAGTGTCCTGTGGGCGTTGCAACGTCAACTCCCCGTTGAACAAGAACCTCAATTCGTTGATCAGTGGGAATTTTTGTATGCTCGCAGTATTGGGTGCATTGGCTTGGTGAAACTGCACCTGAACCGAGCATTGAATAGGGCACTCACCGAAGGCGCAAGGACTGTTACCCTCACGCATTTACGAAAAACAGCCCTCCCGGAGTCGAAGGTGGAGTTAGCACTGATCAATGCCTTGGAGAGCGAGACAGAGCTGACTGAGTTAGCAGGTGCAGATGAGCGATTGCTTACCCTCTTAGGACTCCGAGGGGTGCAATCGAAAGACCTGCAAAAGAAGCAAGAGGAACACAAACAACATGCACCTTCTGAGAAACAAGGACGGCCTGGGAAGCGGGGACCAGTTCGCGATGAGATCGGGGAAACGAATGAACAGAATACTCTCACCATTGCAGGCGAAGAGCAAGCCGCTGGGTGAACACTATGGCACAACTCCCCATCGCACTCCACACGAGAAAAACGTGGAAGAACATCTTGGAGGGTGAAAATGTCCCTCCTCGGAGTCAACTCTACCGTCTGGTTCCTTGTGAACTAGGGACCATCTTTCGCGAGAGTTTCACCGGCTACCTTAACCGTTTGGGAAGTATCCATCATGTCTCTCCTCGCACTCTTGCCGTCGAGATGATTGTTCCCCTCCTCGATGAAAACTGGCAACTGACATTCACTGAGATTGGGAACTTCAGTACGTTAAGAGCCATGAGCCTCAACGAGGGAGGAATTGTGACGAGTGGCTGGATTGATGCTCTCAAACAACTCACGATGCGAACCGATCTCCATCTCCTCACACTTGGCTCTTGGGTTGGCGATCTTCCTCGTCGAGGGCAACTTCGACAGACCCCGGCTTGGTGCCCTTCGTGCCTTCAAGAGTGGCAAGACAAGGGGCATCCTATCTACCAGCCACTTCTCTGGATGTTTCGGATCGTAACCATTTGCCCTCATCACCCAAACATCCTCTTGGATCGGTGTCCATCCTGCCGGAGACGGCAGACGATCATGACGACAAACAAAACGCGTCCCGGCGAATGCACGTCTTGTGCCACTTGGCTGGGGACAGGATCAGGTATCCCGGAACCTGATGCTCCCAATGATGAACTTATTGCCTGGCAAGGATGGGTTGTCCATGTACTGGCAGAACTGCTCGACTCTGGTCAACTCCATTGGGAGCCGTTTTTCAGACATCTGAGAGACTTTCTCAAGGGACAAAAAGCGTATTCGAGACTGGCACAAGTTACCGGGATTGATAGACAAGCCCTTCATCGATGGGGCAACAGCAATACCAAGTACATCCCGCTCTTCCCAACCATTCTCAAATTCTGCTATATTTGTAATGTGACGCCTCTACAAGTCATGAGGAATCAACTCGATCCCCTTCGACAAGTTGTCGCACAAGGAACGGATCGTCATTCTCCTTTCCCACGACACCATCTTCTTCGTGTGGATCATGCACGAGCCCAAATATTGCTCCAGGCCCTTCGTGATGGGAAGGATGCAGCCTTAGGGGTATCCCAGATTGCACAGCGATTAGGGTGTGATGAGAGCCTCCTGCTGTACCATTTTCCCCAGGAGTGTGCAGAGATCGCGCAACATGCAAAAGCCTCTCGCCAACAGCGCAAGGAGCTGCGCATTGCTCACCTCTATGAACAAGTGCACCAAATCACCATTGCAGTGCATCATTCCGGGCGTTACCCCTCTCAAGATACCGTCCAATCATTTCTTCCCCGTGGTTCGATGCGTACGGCGGAGGCTAGAGAAGCTTGGCATGCAACTTTGCGAGAACTCGGATATGAGCTTTGAGGAGTGCGCAAAACTCGGGTTGCATTCGCAGATGTGCGGCAACACTCAGGTTGGTCAAACGGCAATACTCAGGTTGAATCCG
>JBAVHY010000409.1:0-2144 GCA_049686315.1 Candidatus Acidiferrum sp.
GGCTAGAGGGTGGCCATCGTTTCCAGCGCAGCTATATTCTGCACCAGCAGCGTGGAGCCGTTTACTTCCACAAGATGCCTGCGTTTGAAGTCGCTGAAGCTCCTGCTTACCGATTCGCGCGAGCATCCGATCAGTTGAGCGATTTCCTCGTGCGTCAGAGCCAGTTTGACGCGCAGGCCGCCATTGATGGATTGGCCGCCGGCGGACCATTCCACCAGAAAGCGCGCCAACTTTTCCTCGACCGAATTGCTCAGCCCGATGGAGCGGATTACTTCGTAAGCCGAATGGCAGTCGCGTCCCAGATGTTGCGCCACTTGAAGGCAAGCATCTCCGTTTTCCTTGATGAACTTCAGGAAATCCTCGCGGCCGACATAGGCCAATTGGGTTGGCTGAAGTGTCTCCGCCGTGATCTCGTGTGGCGTCCCGGAAAGCGTTGCGTTCAGGCCTAGAATCTCCCCGGGTTTTGCAATCTTGAAAATCAGCGTCTTCCCATCGCTATTCGTGGTCAGCAACTTCACCCGCCCTTGGCACACGATATACACTCCCCGGGACGGTTCTCCCTCCATGAAGAGAATCGCGCCTGGTGGATAGGAACTCGTTCTCCGAATTTCACTCAACGATTTTGCCGCACGCGGCGAAACGCTGCAAAAAAAACTTTCATTGCGCCAATCGCAAGTCGCGCAGTCGTCAACCGCGGGGAATCCGTATGTTGGGCGGGGCTTTCTCTGCACGGATGTGGGCAAGTAAGTAGTTTCGTTCTTTGCCGTGAGTACGTTGCTCGCCATGGGGACTTCCTTTCCTGGGTAATCTGGCCTGGCACGGATAGAAAAGGCACTTGTCTGGCCATCACGTACAAGAACGCCAAAACCCCTAAAAGTTCTGTAACCCTCATGGAATAAGCTAGTTGAGAAAATGCAACGGAGGAAAGGCGTTCCAGTCAAAGGCCAAACCTACGTGCCGGGTGGGTTATATCGCACAGAGATGTGTGATCTTCATCACTTCAACCGGCCCCTACTCTGCTGGTTTTCCACAGGGCTCGACGCACTATCCACTCAAGCGCCAGGATCCAGAAGCTGACGGATCTTTCGCCCCAACATATCGTGGGTAAACGGCTTCTCGATAAATGCCACATCCTCCGACAGGAGCACGTTCTGGGAAATAACTCCTGCCGTGTGACCGGACATGAACAGCACCCTAACGTCGGGGCGCTTCTTCAGCAGCAGTTCGGAGAGTTCTCGTCCGTTCATATGCGGCATCACCACGTCTGTCAACAGGAGGTGAATCCGGCTGCCATACTCTTCCGCAAGCACCAGCGCCTCGGATGCCTCAGCCGCCAACAGCACTCGGTAGCCGGCCGACACCAGGAAGTCTCGAGTTACCTTGGCAAGTAATCTGGAGTCCTCGACCAGAAGAATTGTCTCCGATCCACTCGCGACTGTGTCGCCTTGAGTTTCTCTGAGCTCCTCCTCGGAAATCCCAGACACACGCGGAAAATAAATCTTAAACGTGGTGCCGCGCCCTGGCTCGCTGTAGACCCAGATATGTCCGCTGCTCTGACGAACGATACCGTAAACTGTAGCCAGACCCAGGCCCGACCCAGAGCCTTTTTCCTTGGTGGTAAAAAACGGCTCGAAGATCCGGCTTACCGTTTCCTTGTCCATTCCCTCGCCGGAGTCCGTGACCGAAAGCTGCACATAGGGGCCAGGAGCTACATCCAGGTGGTCACGGGCATACGCTTCGCCCAAGTACGCGTTGCTGGTCTCGATGGTCAAGCGCCCGCCCTGATTCATGGCATCACGCGCGTTCGCCACCAGATTCAGGATCACCTGCGACAACTGACTGCGGTCATTCTTGATTTCGCCCAAATCCCGCGCCAGGACCATTTCCAGACGGATGTTTTCTTCCACGATGCGCCGCAGCAGGGGCTCAAGGTCGGTCAACACAACGTTGAGATCCAGAAGCTGTGGCTCGGAAGCATGTTGCCGCGCGAAGGCCAGCAGTTGCCGGGTTACGGACGCAGCCTCTTCTCCCGCCATCTTAATCTGTTCCACACGCTCCACATGCGGCGCCCCTGAAGGCGCGGATTTCAACATCATTTCGGCGTTACCTAAGATAACCCCGAGGAGGTTATTGAAGTCGTGGGC
>JBAVHY010000410.1:0-23591 GCA_049686315.1 Candidatus Acidiferrum sp.
GTGCACGCCAGTGCGATTGCGAATCGCGCCCGCCCACGCGGGTGCAGCGGTCTCCAGTTTGCCGAGCAAGGCGCTGCGGAGGTCGAGATCCGCCTGTTTGCTCTTCAATTCCAGCAAACGTTCGTACGCCTCCCGGTAGCGATTGCAATTCTCGTCGTCCACCGCCCCTCGGAGTTGGCCGATCACTTTGGATGCTTTTGCCACCCGGACCGCAAGTTTCAGGCTGCTCTTGAGTTCGCGGTATTCTTCCTCCAGTTGGAGCAGTCGCAACTTCTTGTATCGCGAGTCCAGGATGGGCAGCAGAGTCTCCGTGACCGCGATATAGATGCGCACCAACTCGCCATCGGAACCAACGACCGCGGGCTGTTCTGCCAGGAATTTATCCCAGCGAAAGCCGATATCCTCAAGGCGCTGCTGCAAAGGAAGCCACGTATGCTCCTGCCAGCCAAGGCAGTCCTCAATGGAAGCGCAAAACTGTATCAGTGTCTTTTCGATCTCCCCTCCCATTTGGCTCGAAGGAGGAGTGCCGAGAACCGCCACTTGGCGATCCCATCGCGCGCCCAGGTCTTCGCGAAGACTCTTGAGCCGCAGTAGTTGGCGCAGAACTTGAAAATGCTGGGGAAGGCGCGGGCGCGCATTGTTCACTTTCGTTTGTTCCAGGAATTGGCTCCAGGACTTGTGCGTGAACAACGTGAAGGAGCTCAATTTGCCCCCGTCCTCGAGATGTGCCAGGATTTCCCCGGCAATCCGCTCCTGTTCCTTGACCGGCAATTCCTCGGAGGCCTCTGGACCGTACTTGACCATCGATTCCTGCGCATTTGCCGCTTCGCGATGAACCAACCGTATGAAGCTCACCAGCTGGTCCCAGGGCTGCCGGTGCACGCCCCCGTACCTGCCGGCATAAACGGCGGCCAGTTTCCACTTATCCTTGCCGGAAAGAGGCTCGACCGCTTGAGCCAGCGCGGCGGCTAGCCCTTCGATCTCTCCGGGTGAACTTTGCGCCGCGCCGGACTCCCACAAGTCGGAGCGCAGTTCGAGTTCCTCCAGCCCGAGGCGGTTGCGTTCGCTCACGCTCGCTTCAAAATCCTCCGCTCTCGGAAGGTCGTGCAGCTCCGGAAGATGCGCGGAGAGTTCATTCTCGTCTTCGCGGGAAATCGAAACGCTGGTGCGATAGAGGTCGGCCAGCTCACCGGGGGAAAGAGGCAGCGGTGCCACCGCAGCCACTGGGCCAGGGATCCAGCCGTGCAGCTCCTTTTCCTGCATGACTTGGCGCGCGGCATCGGCGGGCGCCCAGGACTTTCCCGCGATCACAATATCCCGATATTCGTCGGAGCGAGCCTCCGCCAGAAGGTTTCGGATTTCCTCGAGTTTCTTCAGCAGGTCAAGGCGCTCAGATTCCAATTTCTTAGCTTGAACTTCGAGCGACCCTCCGTCAGCCCGCGACAGCCTTTCCGCGATCGAGCCCACGGCGCTCTCCAGCTGTTTTCGGCTGTCCAAGTCACTTTCAAGCACGCTGACACACAAGGGACGCAGCTCGGGAACGATGTGGTGGCGCACCATGCGCAGAGCCTTCGTCGTGTGGCTGGTTACCAATACGCTTTTGCCCTGTGCCAGCAGATGGCCGACAAGATTGCCGATGGTGTGCGTTTTCCCCGTGCCTGGAGGACCTTGCACCAGCACCCCACCATGTTCTTCGAGTTGCTGGGCAATGCGGATCTGCTCAGGATTGGCAGGTTTGCTTAAGAGCACTTCGCTGCCCGCCTGTGCGGAAGTGCTGGAGGATGCGCTCGCATCCACCACATCGGGAATCGGCGACTCTTCTCCTACGATATTCAGGAGCGACCACGGCAGATCTTCGCGTGTGCGAAGGTCGGTGAGGATACCTTCTATCGCCGCCGCAAATCCCAGGGTGCGGGCGCGCAGGAAGAGCACTGGGTCGCGGCCGATACAAGGATCGTTCGCTTGCGCGTTCGGCGCGCGATCCTCCAGAAACTCTCCGCGCGGGGATAACTGCACTACCATCCGCTTCAGAAAACCAGAGGTGGAACCATTCAGAAGCGGGTGAAAGCCTTCCTGATCGAGTTCCTCGCGGCAACGGCCGATGGCGCGTCCGTCAACATCGTTCATAGACTGGAATAAAGCCGAGTACAGCTCAACGGGATAATCAGCTTCAGAGAGGGTGAATTCAGGCACGGATGCGTTGAAATGCAATTGGAGGCGCTGGAGAAGGATCGGATGATAGATGCCTCCGTCCGCGCGGCGCCAGCTCAAAATGCCGTCGCCAAGGACAAGCTCCACGCGTTCCGCCTCGCGATCAATACGGCCGTAGAGCGCGTAAAGAGTTTCGAAGATTCTCATCGCCGCGCGAGCGGGCTTTTCGGTTTTCACCCATTCATTGCGCAGAGCTTTCCAACGCTCCAGACTCGCGGCCCTGGCGGGGTCGTCAGCGAACTTCACATTCCCAGGCTCCGCGGCATCCTTGGAATCCTCCAGAGCCTGCTTGAGAGTGAACGCTTTCGAAGGGTCGTCCCAACCATCTTCCACCCAGGAGGCAATTTCCTCAGGCGGTTCGGGGGCGCGTGTCAAGCGTGGACGCTGCACTTTCAGGACGTAGCTTGCGCCAGCCTCTTCCGCGGCCTGGCCACTGCCTTTTTTGGTTTTCAGAGAATTGGGCTTGGCGGCGCCTCGTTGAATGGAGGCATGTTCTGGAAGATCCCGCAGCCAGAAGCTCCAGGGCTGCTCTTGAATCTCACGTTTCGCGGGATTGCGGTGTTGGTTGAGTGCTTCCAGGTAGCGGAACACGCGTGTTAGTTTGTCGCGGGAAACGCGCAGTTTTTCGGCATCCATGATTTGCAGCCCTTTCAGAGGTAGATCGAGATCCTGAGGGTGGGTGGAGGAGCTTTCAGAATATCATTGGGCCGTGGCTCGCTCAATAGTACCTCGCTAGTACCGCCTCAACTTTTTGCGCCTGCCCTTCGCCGAACAGTGGGCGAAAACTAAATCGGCCACATCGTTGCGCTTATTCCCTGCTTGCTGCTCGGCCCGCCCTCCGCGGGTCCGAGCAACCTTTTGAATCGCCGCGCGTTCTATAAAAAATGTGAGCAAGAATTCATACTCGGGCTGTGTTCCGGAAACCTCGGGCGCGGCGAGTAGAAGGTCCCGAGCCCGCAGCAGTTTCTTGATGACACCCGGCGCAAAAATTACATGATTCCTGCTTTGATCGAAAACTCTGCGCTGCCCCATTAAGCAATTGGTAGCCGGCATCCTGGTTTCGCGTTGACCCTGCTGTTTCGCGAACCTAGAATTAGAGTGCGCGTTTGGATTTGAGAAGAAGGAAGGCCCAGCCCATGCAACGGTATGCCGCCGCGCTAGTGTGCGTTATCAGTGTGTTTGCAAGCCAGGTTCACGCGCAGAAGATCGGCATTGAGCCTATCCACGTTGCCGCGGGGGCGGTTTTGACCTTTCATTTGCAGACTCGCCTCAATCCGGGAAGCCTGAACGAAACGGATGTTTTGCCCAGGGGCACGGTGATTCGGGTGAGAATGCTCGACCCCATCGACTCAAATGTCGACCGCGACGGCTCAAAATTCCGCGGAGAGGTTGTGTCGTCAATCGCTACGGGGAATGAAATTGTCGTCCACTCGGAATCCGAAGTGCGGGGTCTACTCGCCTTGCTTAGAAGCAGGAGCCACCCGGAGGGGTTCCGTTACGAACTTCTCGTAACCAGGGTGAATGACCACGGTAAGTCTTATGATTTGACGGCGTCCTTGAATCCGTCTTTTTTCGACGCTGGCGCGCAACGCGAATCAGTTGTGAAATCCGGAACTTCAAAGAACCCCGAAGGAAGAGCTGGCGCAACTGAGAAGTCACCTGGGCCAACACCCAACTGAATTTCCCAGCCCCCGTGGCCAACGGAAGTTGGGCCCGACCTTCACCGCCATGTTTGCATTGGAATTTTAGGTGCTTGTTGAGCGAATGAGAGCCCCCGAGGCAATGGACTCCTCGGAGGGCTCATCACCCACATTCAAATTGACCAATGCCGCGGACCGCTACGAAACGCGCACGCTGATCGCGAGGTTCTTACCGTTGTCTTCCCGGTAGGTCACATCGGCGTTGGCCCCGACTTGTAGCTTGCCATCCACAGTCGTGTTTTTATCAATGAGAAAAACCATGGACTTTGGCGTCGCTTGTTTCATTTGCTGTCCGTTGTTGGAGATCGCAGCCCCAACTGTAAGGGTGAAGGAACTCTTCCCCACCTCTGCAATCGTTCCAGTGACAGACTGCGTTTGAGGAGCCGATTGCTCCTCTGTCGCGGTTTGTCGTGTGCTGTGAGTTGTGGTAGCAGGTTGAGACCAGACTGTCGCTGGGAGTGATAGAAGCAGGCCGGCCAAGGCAGAGAATACCATTCGCGTTTCTTTCTTCATCGGAAAACCTCCTCGGTTGTTTGACTGGTAGTGCTCAGGTTGCAGAAGAACAGCCATTTAAAGAACAAGAACTGTGAATATTGCATACGATTCAGAATATTGAACTTAGGACGAGTTGCTTTTTGCGGAGAGCTCCCGATCAGAGTACTGGAACCGGAAATCTGTTCACGATGAGTTGCTAATATTCTCGATGGCGCTATGAAGGAAGTTTTTACCGATTATTTTTTACCGGGTAATTGCTCTCCTAGCGGGAACCACACGCACTGGTGAATCTGTCCCCATCTGTCCAGTTGTATCGTGGCCTGCCGCAAACGTCACCATGGCGTGATCAGTTGGCACCCGGCAATGCAGCAAGCGCCATCAGTAAATCCAGACGTCCATTGCCCATCTCGTCGCCCACAAATTGCGCATGCGCCACGGCAGAGGAGGCCGAAGACTGATTCAGGTCGCTGCGCAGATTACGCAGCAAGGCCGCCCCTCCTGACACGAATGGCGCGCTGAACGACGTTCCCCAACCCGCCGCATAGGTGCTGAATGGATAGGTGGTAACTATTCCTTCGCCGGGAGCAGCCACCCAAACAACCTGGTTGCCATAGTTCGAAAAGGTCGAGCGCGTATCCAGGTCGCTGGTGGACCCTACTCCCATCACGTCGTCTCGCAGCGCTGCTGGGTAAACGGTTTCATTCTTGCCATCATTTCCAGCCGAGGACACACAGATAACGTTGTTCTGGTTAGCATAGTCCAACGCGCTCGTCAGCTCCCGCGAGTTGGCCTTGAAATCGAAACTCATATTGATCACCTTAGCGTTGTTCTGAACGGCGTAATAGATGGCCCGCAGGATGTCGGAGAGGTAGCCCGTACCGTCTGAATGAAACGCCTTTAGTGGCAGAAGCTGCGCTTTCGGGGCAACCAGATGGATAACTCCCATCACCATCGTACCGTGACCGAACGCGGCATACTGCGGATTCGCGTCAAGGACGGCCGCGGTCGACTGGTCCAGCACCGCAGCCGTGGATTGATTTACAATCGCCGGCTGACAATTCGGACAAGGAGGAGGCGCGGCTGAGGTAAAATCCGTCATTTCCGACCCGCCAAGCTGGTTGCGGGTAAAGTCGTAACCTTGCAAAAGAACACTCCGCAGTGCCGGATGGTTGGGATCGACCCCCGTATCGATGTCTGCAACGATTCCTGTACCAGAAACGTGGAATGTGTTGTGCGCATCCTGGGCATGCACAATCGTGGACGCAGGCTGACTGGCGTAGCCGTTCCACACTGCTGTGCCGAAGTAATTTGTAGGCGCACGATCCGTCAGTTCGGGAGGCGAGTTGGTCGCGATGTTTTGCCCGCCAACAATCCTCATTACTTGATCGATCTCGACATCCAAGATTCCCGGCGTTGCCCGCAGGAGATTCTGAAGGAATGTCAGATTGACCGACACAGGTGCGGTCAAGAGGAAAACCTGGTTTAACGTGCCATCGATGGCTCCCACCACGTTGCAGCCTTGCAAAAGACATATCAGTTGCAGCGCGCCGGAGCCTAGCGGTGACCGGACGATGAGCCTGCTATCAGCCATCGCCGGTGTGGTCCACAATAAGACCAGTAACGAGACTGCGAGCCACATTCGGCGTTTCATAGTTTGGGGTAACTCCCTGCAGGTGTTTGTGAAAATCGATCCAGCACTGCTTGGCACGGTCAATCAGCCCCTTGGGGGCACCAAAGAAATGCCTTTCGGTTCCCTTTCCCTTTTAAGGAACAAACCTGGTCAAAAATAGCCGGACAATAATGGAACTTTGAATAGGGTAAAGACCTGAACTCAAGGCTACCGTGAATCTCCCGCCGCCGCACATGGACTGATTTTCTTTCATGTGCCTTCCTCGGGCGAATGACCTAGCGCATCCGGTAGCGAAATCACAATAGGCTTGCCGCCGGGGCTGGCGAAGCTCATTTCCAGATCCCCGCTGTTTTCGATCTCCCCGCAAAACTCTCCGAATTGATTGGTGACGGCGTGCACCACTTGCCCACGCATGTTGGAAAGAAGTATGCGTGTATCCCGGGCAATGACTTCGGGATTGCTCAAGTTGAGAACCTGGCCGGTCACGACAATTCGGTTGTCCCCCGGTCTTGCCTCCAGCTGAATATCGATCTGGAATGGATCCGCGCGATAGAGCATTTGCCTGTTGTTCACGCGTGCCGATCGAGTTCCTTCGAAAACAGGCTGCAGAAGACTGTCGAAGAGAACTTTGAGGCGGCTGCCTGCCTTTCTCCTGCGAATCACCGTAGATCCGGAAAACCCGGCCTTGGCCAGCCGAACGGCGGCTGTCGGTGGCTGGTAATTCGCTTCCGCGACCGTCGACTGCCGGACCCTCTGCCACAAGGACACCGTTTGCGCACAACGCTGGCAGCCTTGCCTCAGATGTTTCTGCATTAAGAGATTCTCCTTGGCCGCAACGACTTGGTTTACAAAGTCGATCCACTTCTCGGTCGTAAAATGTTCCATCTCACCCCCCGTGAATTCTTCTCAATATCGCACGCATCTCGCGCTGGATACGGCCAGCCATCAATGGGCAATACATAAGGGAGCGTAGAAATCGAAAAAATACAGTCCGGCAAAAACTAATTAAGCTGTTTATTTTCAGACAGTTTTCCGACCAGAACGAAAGGTGCCCAATAATAGGGATGCGGGTTCTGTTCCCGCAGCTCTTGCATGGCGTGCCGTAGCGCGGCAGCCATATCGCCAATGCGCAGGAATTCTCGATAGAAGTGCTGCATCAAGCGCGAAGTGGATTCGTCGTGTGCATCCCACAGTGAAAGCAGCAAGGTAGTTGCCCCGGCACAGAACAAACCTCGCTGAAGCCCGAGCAATTCGTCGCCGGCGGCAACAAAATTCATGCCTGTCGCGCAACCACTTAAGGTAACCAGTCTAGCGCCTAGCCGCATATGGTACAGGTCATAGAGATTCAAGTAGCCATCTCCCAGCCGGATGCCGGAAAACATCGGGTTGTCCTGGCGGTAGACGCCGTGTGTGGCAATGTGCAGCAGGCCACACAGCGGACCCTTCTCGGCGAGTACGGAAGACGTAGCATGGTCTCCGATATACAACGCTGAATGGGGCAGTAGCGCTGCCACGGACTCGACCTCCTCCAGGATTCGCGGTGCTCGCTGGTCGGCAATTCCAAGAACGAGTGAGCTCGCGTTGCTACTCGCCGCCTTTTCCTGGCACATGGTGAAAACCGTCGCGCTGGGAGCGTAGGAAACCGTGAAGCAATCACACAGATACTCCCCATCCTTTTGCAGCGCGTGGAATGGCAAAAAATGGAGTGGACCGTGGGGAACGATGATGAGCTGCGCGCCTTGAAGGTACGGACAGAGGGGAGAAATGAGCTCGCTGTAGAGAGATTCCAGATGACTCTGCGTGGCCCGAAAGAGCGTATGCTCGAATTGACGGATATGTTCGCTTCCCACACGAAACTTCGAAAATTGAAATCGAAGCAACTGCAGAACATGCGTAACTCGCGAAAGCGAAGTCACAGGAAGAATCTGGATTCCCGTCTTTGTTATCACCGCCGCGACAATGTGGTCGCCGGTAGAAAAGTATTCAACGAGGGTGGCGTTTTGCGGAATACTGGCCTGCATCTTCTCGATCGAAAAATCGGCGGGCGCTCCGAACGTGGCGGTTTCCCCCTCCTGAGCAGGCATCTCGCGCACGGCTCGCAATAGTTCTTTCTCCTGGCGTTGCGCTTTTTCCTGCAAACCCTCAAGCCTCTGATGAGACTTTTCTTCCGAACGAAACTGTTCGAGTTCAATACGGTGGTAATACCAATTCAATTCTTCACGCAGGTCCCGGATTCTGCGGACAAGGTCGCTCTGACCCTCTTCTCCCAGGGGAAGGCTCCGGCCGCTTTGAAAGATCATTTCGATCATGCTGCGGGACTTCGCGGCCTCAATGCAGGCGAACGCTCTCCGTGAAGAGGCGGCTGTTCCATCTCCGGCAATATAGAGGTCCACGAGCGCTTCGTAGACCTGCATCCTGTTTTTGATGAAGGAGATCTTCAGTTCCTGGCCCTGCAAACGGCTGCGCATGGTCTCCAGAAATGCCTTTGCTTCCAAGTAAGCTCGGAGCGCCCTGGCGCGGTCATTGCGGGCCTGCGCGATTTGCCCCTGGAGCAGATGAGCTTGATAGGCCAGCACGGGTGTCTGAAGGCCTTTCAGCCGCGTAAGAGCTTCGTCAGTTTCCTTTTGTGCTTCGACCGGGTCTCCCACCTGGAGCGCGATCCGGGCGAGCAACAAGTGGGCAAGCACTGCCTTTCCAGGGAGGGCGGATGGGTCGAAACAATCCGCGGCCCCAGCGCAGAGCCTGCGTGCTTCCGAGTACCGTCCTTCGCGGAAGAGCAACAAACTCTGGTATAGGTCGATAAGCCAGGGCCACACGTGATTCTTTTCCCGCACGAACATTTCTCGAGCTTTGGTGAAACGCTCAAGCGCATGAACCGTCTTCCCTTGTTGGCCATAAGCCGTCGCTTCGTTCGCAAGTGTTTTCGCCGCCTCGTAGCCCATGCCGAGCTTTTCGAATCGAAGGAAACCTTCATGCGCCATCTCGCGCGCTTCTTCGCTCAGGTTCAGCTCCAGATAGATGTCGGAGAGGTCCAAGTGGCATAACGCAAAATGGTAGGCGTCTCCAGTTGCTTCGCATGCGTGCCGCGCCGCGTACAGTGCTTCAATGGCCCGGCTGTATTCCCCCCGCAGGTAATAGAGGTATGCGATGTTGTAATCCGCTTGCGCCACAAGAAGCGGCATATTGTTTTCTTGGCAGAAGGAACGGGCCTTCTGATAAATCGCCAGGGCGCGCGGGAAGTCGTTCAGGCTAATGAGGCAAACCGCCATATTGCTGAGTACGACGGCCATTCCTTCGGCGTCTTTGTAGGGCATCAGGTCCGAATAGGCGCGCTCGTAGTGTGCGATGGATTCTTCAAACCTGTCCTGGCGGTAATAGATATTGCCAACGTTGATTTCCAATCGGGCCAGACGCCTATAGTCGTCAAGGCGTGCAAATATCTCCTTGGCGCGTTCCGCAGCCTGAAACGCCGCGTCGTACTCGCCAAGCAGAATCATGGGCTGGATCGAACTGCTCAAAGTGCGCGCAGCCTCGCTCCAATTGCCCAGCGACTCATAGAGCAAGCCAGCCTTTTGGTGGTGCTCAACGGCGGCCCGATTGTCGCCGGAGGAATAGAGAGCGTTGGCCTTTGCGCGCAAGCTGAGAGCTAGGGATTCCTTGTGTCGCAAACGCTTCGCGACGAGTCCGGCTGCCTCAGCCAAATGGAGCGCCTCTTGAGTGCTCACGCGGACTCTCTCGACCACCAGCCGGGCAATCTGCTCGACAATCTCTTTGCGGATCAACCCCTTGTGTTGCGCAAGAAATTTGCGCCGGGCCGGTTCACTGGATAGTTGCGCGAGTTTCCCTATCAGCGTATCTATTGAACTCTTCCTGGCAGTTGCGGGCATCAGCGAAAACCCAGTTCCTCGAGTTGGCGCCGCATCCGATCGAGGCACCTTTGCCGCGTAAATCCAATCGAACCTACAGCGAGTCCAAGTTCGGCGGCAACTTCTATGTATGGCCGTGACGGTGTTTCCAAAAACAGCATCTCCACCAGGCGGCGGCATTGTGGCGTGAGCATGGTCATTGCTTCCCGGATCATTTGCTCCTCTTGAGTCTGTTGAACAACACTCTCGGCGATCGCTGGCGCTTCGGGCTCCGGCAAGCCCTCTTCCCCATCGCGACTCACCAGGCGTTGATTTACCCGCTTCAATCGGTAGCACTCATGATGCGCCACCTGCATGAGCCACTTGGGCAGCGCGCGGGGATCGCGCAATTCCGGCAAGCAGACGAGAAGTTCCAGGCACGTTGCCTGAAATACATCTGCGGCCTCCTGCGGCAAAAGGTTGTATTTCACCGGGATCGAATAGATGAGCGCCTTGTATTTATCAATCAGCATGGACCAAGCTTCTTCTTTGCCGGAAAGACATGCTTTCACGAGCCTGCTATCGTTCCAATCGGTTGCATCCTTTCGCGGAGCCTTGGCGCTTACTGGACTCATCGAGTGCCACTCTCCCGTCGCGTCTTAAGATACAGTTGCTCGACGTTCCAAAGCACATAGGGTTCCAGAACCGCGGGATGGAAGTTGCCCACCGCGTCCTTCGCTCCCGCAAGAATGTCAGGACTCGCCAGAAAAATCATTGGTTGCTCCTCGGCGAGAATCTCCTGAGCCCGATCATAAAGCTTCTTTCGCTGCTCGAAAGTTGGTGCCGACATCTGCTCCTCGATTAACCGGTCGATCTCCGCTTCCCAGGCTGTGGCGGGATGCGCTTGAGAGGGGTTCCAGAGATGTGTTCCGCCGCTCGACAGCCAGACGTTGATATCGGAATTCGGGTCGGCGTCAAAGCTCGCAATGCCCATCACGCAAGCGTCGTATTCTTTCTTCTGTGTGACGCGATCGAGCAGCGAACGGAATTCGAGCGGCACAACTTGGACGTGCATCCCGAGCTGCTTCAGATCCTCCTGAAGGAGCGCTGCCATCTTCGAGCGGTCTGCATTCGAAGAACTCGTAAGGATAGAAAATTCCACCGCGTTTCCACTTGCATCCTGAAGGTTCGATTCGCCATCTGATCCGTTAGTCCAGGAAAACCCGGCATCCTTCAACAGGGCACGTGCCCGTTCCATCGATCTGGGCGGATGAGCAAGCTTTTCATTGGCCCAACGGCGATTGCCTGGCGCCACCAGGGTCCACAGCGCCGAGCCGCGGCCCTGGTAGACCAGACGAACGATAGCCTCGCGATCCACGGCGGCCGAAACCGCTTGGCGAAACTTCACTTCGCGAAACCATTTTTGCTTCCTCAGAGCCTCCGGGGATGCCTCTTCGCCGGGGTCATTCAGGTTGAAGAACAGAAAGTTGTATTCGAGACCTGGCCCCGCATCCACCATCGTGTAACCGCGCTGCTGCCTGGATAGTACGGAAAAATTTTCCGCGCTCAACTGGCTGATCATGTCGGTTTCGCCCGACTGGAACTTTAGTACCTGCGCATCCGCGTTCGGCACAAACAAAAAAACAAGTTCACTCAAGTAAGGCAGCCGATTCCCTGCGGCATCGGATTTCCAGTAGTAAGGATTGCGTTCCAGGACTAGTCGTTGCCCGGCGGCGTACTCTTTGAATCGAAAAGGACCGAGCCCAGCCCATTGTTCCGCGGCGGTCGCTAACGATCCGATCTGCCCGAGCTTCCCTTCCCGATAGGGTTTTTCCAGCAGGTGGCGGGGTAGCATGGCCAATCCATCGAACAGCCTCTCCCCCACGCCGTAAGTCTTTGCCAGCCGAAAGACCACGGTGTGCGCGTCAACTTTGCGCACCGTGATTGGTTTTCCACCGACAATCAAGAGATCGCGCTGAGGCGCATGAACGTTTTCGTCCAGGTACACCTGGAACGTAAAGAGCACATCGTCCGCTTCGAACGGCTGCCCGTCGGAAAACTTGATTCCCTGCCTAAGAACCAGCGTGTATTCCAGTCCATCGGAAGAAACTTTCCAGGATTTGGCAAGTGCGGCTTCGGTCAGTTGGGTGGCGCGGTTGATATGGATCAGGTCGGCTTGCATGACGGCGATGACTTCACGCGATCGCGCATCAGCGGCAATCAGAGGATTCAGAGTCTTTGGCTCGCCACGGAGCGATAGGACAATTCGTTCTCCTGAACGTCCCACTTCTCCAGGAAGTACGAGCAATTCTTCTTGCGTGCCTTTGTTTTGCGGAAAGGCGGCTGCGGCGTAGTCCAGAAGAAGGACGACACAAAGGAGCAGACTCGAGAACATCCAAAGGCAGAGAAACTTCGTTCTGCTCGGTTCCACGTTTGACTCCTACCTAACGCCAGCGGTTTCTATCTTGCACGGCTCTCTTCGCTCCTGCAACGTGCTCGCTAGTCCCAGGTAGCCCAGGAAGAATGGCACCATTACCAAAGCCGGTAAGTACATCCACCAGTAAGAAACCAGAACGCTGTATTGCTGAAGATTCGAAAGAAGATTACCCCAGCTCGGCACGGGCTCGGGTATGCCTAACCCAAGGAAGGAAAGTGTCATCTCCGCGAGCACGTACTGGGGGATAAGTATCGCCAACTGGGTCAGGATTACACTTGCCGTCTCCGGCAGAATGTGGCGTCGCAACAGGTACAGATCGCTTGCCCCGAAGCCCCGCGCCGCACGCACAAAATCGCGTTCCTTAACGCTGAGAACCACACCCCTCACCAGGCGCGCCGGACGCGCCCAGCCTACCACGCCGATAACCGCGATGATCAGGAAGAAGGTGTTGACCGGACTGACCGCGAGAGGCAGGAAAGCACGAACACCAAAGAGAAGATATAACCACGGCAATGCAAGGAAAAGCTCGGCGGCGCGCATGAGCACTTCATCTCTCCAACCACCGTAGTAGCCCGCGACCGCGCCGATGCTCAAGCCGATGAATATAGAGAGCCCGGCGCCTAAGAGTCCAGCGAGCAACGACACCTGTCCACCAAAGAGCAGACGGGAAAATTGGTCACGGCCGAAGGCATCGGTGCCGAAAAGATAGATCCGTGCGCCCTCAGCGCCAAAAAGATGCCAACGGCATGGCAGCAACCCCAACAACCGGTAGCGCGCTCCGCGCACAAAGAATTTCAGCGCATGGGGCTGTGTAGTGTCTTCTTCATGCTGGTCGAACGTGCCTTCACGTAATCTCGACGCATAGACGAACGGCCGCGCATGAAAATGTCCTTGCGTGTCTACGAAACGCAGCGGCATAGGAGGTAAGTAAGGGCTCCTGCGGTCTTGTTCTGCCGGATCGTAGGGCGTAAAGAACCCGGCGCAGGCAATAATCGCATGCAACGCGCCAAGAACAACGAGCCAGCTTGCGAGGATGCGCCGCCCCTTCATCGTGGACCGCCCGCGGTGCGGATTCGCGGATCCGCCCAGAACAGAAGCAAGTCCGCCAGAAAATTCCCGCAAACCAGAAAAAGCGAGGAAAGTAGAACTCCACCGATCACCAGGTACAGATCGCGCGCCAGAATGGCTTCCAGCAACAAGGGGCCCAGCCCCGGCCAGCTCATCACCACTTCAACGAGCAACGATCCGCTGAGCAATCCACCGAGACTGAATCCAAAAAGAGAGATCAGAGGGTTTGCCGCGGCTGGCAGCGCATACCGATACAAGAGAGTGCGCCTCGGGATTCCATACCCCCGCGCGGCCAGTAGAAAAGGAGCATCGAGCACGTCCGCGACCGCCGCGCGTACGTGCCGGATGAGCAGCGGAAGAATCGAGACAACGAGTGCCACGACTGGGAGCGTCATGTGCAGCGCCAGGTCGCGGATTTTTTCGATGAGTGAGAGGCGCTCGAAATCGACGGAACCCATCCCTCCCGCGGGAAACCAGCCCGTCCGTACGGCAAACGCCAACAAACCGAGTACAAACACGAGATCAGGGACGACCAAAAGCGTTGCGGTTGTCCATGAAAGGAATCGGTCTGGAAATCGCCCCCTGCGTTCGGCGCTCCAAATTCCCAAGGGCAGCGCGATGCCCCAAGCCAGCAACGTGGCGGTGACTGTCAGCAAGAGCGTATTCCGGGCGCGCGGGAGGAGTAGGGGTGCGACGGCGCTGTTGTATGCGAACGAAAATCCCATCTCGCCGTGAATCACGGAATTCAGCCAGGAGACGTAACGGACCGGCATTGGCCGATCGAGTTGATACTGCGTGCGCAGAGCCGCTACGCTCTCGGGCGCAATCTGTGGGTTAAGCCGTGCCTCATCAAAATAATTTCCTGGCGCCAGAGCCGCGAAGAGAAAAGCAAGAATAGATACGCCGGTCAGCAGGAAGAAGACATGGACGACGCGGCGCAGCAGAAACAACATCATCACTCCAAGGCCGGCGACACAGAGAGTTTCAGGCTAGGCGAGGCCGCCAGCAAACGCTGCGTCGTTTCGCACCGCGGTTGCTTCAAGACTTCTTCCGCAGGACCCTGCTCGACAATGCGGCCACGATTCATGACTGCGATCTCATCCGCAATGTGGGCGGCCATCCCCAGATTATGCGTGATGAATAGGTAAGCCATGCCCAGCGACTCCTGAAGTTCCAGCAGGAGATTAACAATCTGGGCTTGCACGGAGCAATCCAGAGCCGAGAGCGCCTCATCCAGAATGAGCAGCTTTGGTTCGAGTGCCAGTGCCCGAGCGATTGCCAGCCTCTGCCGTTGGCCACCGCTCAATTCAAGGGGATGTCTGTTCATGAGTTCAGGAGAAAGATGCACACGCTCCAGCAAGGAACATGCTCGCTCTTCCACTTCTTTGCGCTTGAATTTTCTTCGCACCACAAACGGTTCAATGAGGATCTCAAGCGCGTTCCATGACGGGTTCAGAGAACTCGCAGGATCCTGAAAGATAAGCTGAATTTGCGGGCGCGCCTCCCGGCGCTCGTCTTCCGTAAGCTCGACCAGGTTCCTTCCTGAAAACCAGATATTTCCTGATGTCGGAACCTCCAAACACGCCAAGCAGGCTGCCAGAGTGCTCTTGCCGGATCCTGATTCCCCAAGGACAGCCAGCGTGGTTCCGGAGGAAATTGAGAAGGACACGCCATCCAGAGCAACAATCTCTTCTCGCCTGCCGGAGAGATTTCGCTTTGCATAACGCTTCACCACGTTCTCAACTCTTACGAGTCGCTGCATTTTCTGGACTCTACACCCATCCTTCAGTTTTCATATTTGAAACACGACACCACGTAAGACGCGCTCAAATTCACGAGCTTCGGTTCTCGTTCCTTGCAAATGGACATTCTTTGGGCGCATCTGGGCTCGAAGCAACATCCCTGCCGCGGCAGGGATGACGGTGACGAATCGCCGGCAATGGCCAACATCTTCTTCTTACGCCCATTTCCACTCATTTCCGTACTCGTGGGAATAGACTGAAAGAGAGCCTGCGTATACGGATGGCGAGGCGCCGCAAGCACCGTTTCCGTCGCGCCTAATTCGACGACGCGCCCGGCGTAGAGAACCAGCGCGCGATCCGCGAAGTTTGCGAGTAGAGCGGGATTGTGTGTGATGAAGATCATGGCGATTCCCAGTCTTTCCCGAAGGGCCCGGAACACCTCGAGAATTTCCATTTGCGTTGTGGGGTCAAGCGAGGCTGTCGGCTCATCCGCAATGATAACGCTCGGGCCGCAAGCAATGGCTTGCGCAATCAGCACGCGCTGGCGTTGCCCGCCACTGAGCTGGTGGGGATACGACCGCGATATGCGGTCCACGTCTTCAGAGAACACTGTTGCAAGCACTTGGCGCGCTTTCTCCTTCACAGTGCTCTTGCCTGCCGTTCCATGCGCGGACAGCACCTGGCGAACTTGTTCGCCTGCTCGAAGTGTGGGATGGAGCGCGAGGGACGGTTCCTGAAAAATGATCGAGACGCGTGCACCCCGCACCTGTCGCAATTGTTCGAACTTGAGCTGAACAAGGTCTCTCCCTTCAAAGAGAACAGTTCCGCCCACGATGCGGCCATTCGAAGAGAGTAGCCCGACAACCGCCGCGGCCAAGGTGCTCTTGCCCGATCCGGATTCGCCGAGAACGCCCAGAATTTCGCCGGGCAGTAGACTAAGACTGACACCCGTCAGTGCCGGGTTCAGGCCGCCTCCGCGCGCCCGATACGAAACGTGGAGATCATGGATTTCCAGAATGGGCAACCTGATCCTCCCCTTGTGCTCTTCCGGCTTCAAAGCATGTTGCGGCAGGATTGTAGAACGGGCAAGCGAAACCAGCCCCTCGCGGACGAAGGGTAACATTCTTTGATTTGGGCAAGGTACCGTCGCGAGAATGGACCTATCGGGAGAATCCGCGCGGTTGCGTTCGATCAGGCTGACTTTCGCAGTTCATCAACTTCAAGCGCCGAACGTTGCCACGCTTGTTCTCGCTGGCGTTAACCACTGCAGTCGCAGTGCTTCGTTAAGAAAATCACGGAGTTGCCTGCGAGCCCGATGAAGTTGCGCCTTGGAGTTCCCAATCGAACAATCCATGATTCGAGCGATTTCGGTGTGCTTGTAGCCCTGAATGTCGTGCAGTTCGACCACCATTCTGTGGATTGGCCTTAGGTGTTCCATCGCGCGTTCTAGAACAACGCGGTCAACCGTTCCGGCCAGTAACTGGTCCTGGCAGCCAGCCTCTTTCCGCTGACCTTCCCGATCCCCGTCAAGTTCGGGCGGACCCTCAGGCAATGGCTCGAGAAAGCATTTCCTTCGCAGGCGCATGAGCACCAAATTCACCGCGATGCGGTGCAGCCATGTGGAGAAAGCCGATTGACCTCGAAATGTCTGTATCTTGCGAAACACCGTCAAGAACGCTTCCTGCGTCAGGTCTTCCGCGTCCGCTGGATTCTTGGTCATGCGCAAGCATAAGCCATACACACGGCGGCAATGTAACTGGTAAATTCGTTCAAACGCAGCCTCGTTTCCGCGTTGCGCTCCTCGAATAACTTCCTCCTCCGACACTTGGGCCCATTCGGCCCGGGAAAACTGTGAAATCTCTGCATGTTTCGAGAATGTCTGCTGCTCGTTAGCGTCACAACGGATCATTTTGCCCCCCAGTCGAGAATTTGAACTTGAACTTGAGCCTGACAAAGCGTCGTGGCCGGGCTGGGCAAAACCAGACGCTTGCTGATTCTACTAACGCTTGAGTTTTGGGGACGCTTTTTGCAAAGCCACAATCAGATCATGCGCCGAGGAAGGAGCCGTCACATCCGATTCCGTGAGGATCTTTTCGGCACTTGCCGATTGACCGTAGAGCTTACGGTTAGCCTCATTGTCCGGCCGAAGCGTTGAGCCATCGAGGGATATGCCCGCGAATACACCGCGTGCGCGCGAGTAACTTAGAATCTCCGCCCGCATGTAAGCATCCGTATCGGCTGACGCGGACCGTCCCTTCGGTCCACCCGCCGCTGATGCATCGACGCCCAACCTCACCTTGCTGTGCAGTAGGCTGTTCGCGCCGCGATCGTTCATGACGAGAAAGACAAAGTCCGTTGCTTCCCCGCCAATCTGCAAACCAAAACTCCCGCCTTCGAGCGCGTACATTGCGGGAGCCCCCCAGGGACCGGTGAAGTCTTTCCCTGTGTGGCAGACCATCGTGCCGCGGCCAAAGCTGCCCCCGACAACAAAGGCCGCCTTCAACACCGACGGCATCACTACAACGCAACGCGCTTTATCGATCAGGTCTTGAGGAATGTCGTCAGGGACATTGAGGATCTCCTGCATGACCTTCCCTGCATTCTGAAGACGATCTCCCTCAGTCTTTGCTTCGCTGGGTTCCTTTCCAGACATGAATGGCCCCAAGGCAAGTATCCCTGCTACCACTACAATCCAACGTTTTGTGTTCTTCATTTGCAGCCCCTCCTTAAGTGTCTTACCTGCTGCTCCTTACATGCTTCTTCTCTTTCGCCAGGTCGATTCCACTAAGTTAATGGGATTGATTTCTCGGTTTTGATGGGCAACTCCTCCTCCAGACTTGCGAACATTTGCCTAAGCGTTTGAGAATCCAACGATATACAGGGCAAGAACGAGCTTGATCCCGATGGCGGTGGACTTTATTGCGCGTGTAGATTTTTCCCGGCGCGCTGACTTCTTGCCTAACGCCTTCTCCCAAGCTCATAAGGCCTGACCTGAAGGGCGTCTCTGTCCACTGGTTATGGTCTCCCACACCAGAAGGGCCTTAGTTTTGATACCATAACCCCCATTCTCACGGGTGCCGCTGGTCTCCGAGGCGTTGCTGTCCGGTTTGGCCTTAAGGTGTTTACCTGAGCCTTGTTGCCGGAATTTACTTGCTTGAGGGACCCGGTGTCCGATGGTATCGACTATCCATTGCAGTTGTGCGTTCAGGCCGACCGCTCTGGAACCAGGTCCTTTACGCCCAGGAGAAGACCTTCATGGCGAAGCGAGATGTATCATCCGAATCCCCGGGATCAATGCAGAAGGAAGAACCGTCGGAGCTTCTTCGAGAGCTCGTCGCTCACCTTCGGCAGAATCGAACCCAATTGCGCGAGGAATGGGTGGGACGAATCTCCGAGACTCGCCTGCTCACCGCGATGACCAAGGAAGAAATCTTCGCGGAAGCGACCTCGGTGTACGACAGTTACGTCGAGGCTCTGGAAACCGAAACCTTCGAAGCCTTGCAAGCCTACGCGCGAAATCTTTCGGAACGCATCATCCCGCGGGGCGTCGAAACTCACGAGGTCGTTGGGATTGTGTTGTTGCTGCGAGACGTTCTTGCGCGTTCCCTGTTTGCGAAATATCAAAACGATTTCAAAAAATTGAACCGCATCCTGGACGCCTATGAGCCCGCGGCAAACCGTATCGCGAATACCGTGGCCGTCGGTTTCGTGCAGGAGCGCGAACGCGTCATTCGTCAGCAGCAGGAGGCCATTCGCGAGCTGTCCACGCCAGTGTTGCAGGTCCGCGAGCGGCTATTGATTCTTCCCATCATCGGGGTCATCGATCCCCAACGCGCCCGCCAACTAACGGAACAGCTTCTCCGTGGAATTCGCACCAACCGCGCAAAGGTGGTGGTCATTGATATCACCGGTGTGGCCGCGATGGACGTCACCGTGGCCAACCACCTGGTGCAAACCGTCGAAGCTTCCCGGCTGCTTGGCGCCACCGTAATCGTCACCGGGCTTTCCCCGGAGATTGCCCAAACACTTGTCACCATCGGCGTCGACCTGGGCAAGATGAACACCGTCGGCGATTTGCAGGGCGGGATCGAACAGGCTGAAAGACTCTTGGGCTATAAGGTTGCTACCTTGCAGGAGCAACGCTAGTCGCACGGAGGATTGTCCACGTGGAGGTCCCGATTCTCAAGCAGGGGGCGTTCCTCATAGCAACCTTCCAGGCTGCTTTGACGGACCAGGACCTCAACCAACTGCGCATGGCCCTGATGCAGAAGGTGGTGAGGTTTCGTTCGCGAGGTGTCATCGTGGATGTGACCGCGATGGACGTGATGGATTCCTTTGCCTCACGGACGCTGGTTGAGATCGCGCACATGAGCCGGTTGCGTGGCGCGGAAATGGTCATCGTTGGAATTCAGCCGGAGGTGGCTTTTGCCATGGTCCAGCTCGGATTAACGCTGCAAGGCGTGGCAACCGCCCTCGACTTGGAGGAAGGTCTGGCCTACTTAGACGAAAAGTTCAAAGCTGCGAACTGAGAGTGAGCCAAAGTGCCGGATGGAGAAGTTCGAGTGACAATCAACTCCGACAAGGACATCGTGGCGGCTCGCCAACAGGGCCGGGCCATGGCAGCGAGTCTCGGGTTTTCCTCTGGAGACGCCACCCTCATCGCCACCGCAATCTCCGAGCTTGCCCGGAATATCCTGACCTACGCTGGCCAAGGCGAGATCGCCGTGAAAGGCGTCCCGGGCTCTAACGGCGTAGGCATCCTCGTTGTAGCTTCCGATCATGGTCCAGGAATACCCGATATTCGTCAGGCTTTGCGCGATGGCTTTTCGACTTCAGGGAGCCTGGGAGTAGGGTTGCCTGGCGTCCGTCGTTTGATGGACGAATTTGAGATCTCTTCCCAGCCCGGCCGAGGAACTACTGTGGCGGTGAAGAAATGGAGACAATAAGAGTGCCGATGGTGGAGTATGGGGTTGCCAAATTTGTCCTTCCGGGCCAGGACGAATGTGGCGATCACTACTTGGTGCGCTGCAACCAAAACAGGGTCCTGATTGCCGCGATTGATGGCATAGGCCACGGTGAGGAAGCTGCCGATGTGGCCAGGACAGCAGGTTCGATTCTCCAAGCGGGGCTCGACGAACCGCTGATATCTCTCGTAGAACGCTGCCACGAGAAACTTCGGGGAACTCGCGGCGTCGTTTTGAGCCTTGCGGCCCTCGACCCCCTACACGGCATGATGACTTGGCTCGGAGTTGGTAATGTCCAGGGAGTGCTGGTGCGCACAGACGCCGCAAAGGGCAACGCCAAGGAGGCGCTTCTCCTTCGGCCGGGCGTCCTCGGATCCCAGTTGCCTCCGCTTCAAGCTACTGTTCTTCCCATTGCGCGGGAAGATACGCTGTTCTTTGCCACCGATGGCATTCGCGGCGATTTTGCCGGGTCCCTTATCGCGCTCGAGAATCCTCAAAGAGCCGCGAATCGGATTCTCGAGCACCATCGCAGCGGAATTGACGATGCTCTTGTACTAGTCGTGCGTTTAACGGGGATCAAGGGATGAAGAGTGCCGCTCATCGCAAGGCAAAGCAGCCAGTGAGTCTTGAAGACGAGTACTGCGCTGCGTTGCGCGAATACGCAACCGCGGGCGGCGAACCCGCGCTGCGCCGCGCCTATGAACTCGGGCGTCAAGCCTTCGCTGAGCGCAAGAGTCTCGTGGACCTTGCTTCCTTGCATCATCAGGCCGTGCTTGCTCTGATCCGAAATGCTCAAGATGAAAAGCCGCCGGTGGAATTACTGCAAGCCAGCGCAGAATTTCTCGCCGAGTGCTTGTCTCCTTATGAAATGTCGCAGCGCGGATTTCAAGATGCCGTAAAGGCGCTGCGCCAACTGAATGAAACGCTCGAGGAGGAGATCAAGCGCATCGCCTATACCGTGCATGACGAGGCGGGACAACTCTTGGTTGCCGTGCACCTTGCTCTCGCCGAACTGGCCAGGGAATTGCCCGAGACTCAACAGACCAAGGTCGCGCAAATTGGCGAACTGCTGAATCAAGTGGAAAAGCAGTTGCGCCGGTATTCGCATGAACTGCGGCCTACCATTCTTGACGATCTCGGTTGGATCCCGGCAATCCGTTTCCTGGCCGAGGGCGTTTCCACTCGCGCGGGTCTGCCGATCCATATCGAGGCCACTTCTTTCGGACGGCTGCCCGGGGCCGTGGAAACGGCCCTGTATCGAGTTGTTCAAGAAGCGATAACCAATGCCGTTAAACATGCAAATGCGAAGAATTTGTGGATCCGGGCGTCGCGGGAACGACTCATGCTGCGTTGCTCGATCCGCGATGACGGCAGAGGGTTCGACTCTACCCAAGCCCAGGCGGCTATCCACCGGAAGGGCCTCGGATTAGTCGCAATGCAGGAACGCGTCAGTGCCATTGGCGGGACGCTGAGTATCCATTCCAGCATCGGTAAAGGGACCGAGCTTTCCATTCAAGTTGCCCTGGGAGATGAACATGTCAATCAGAATCGTGCTGGCGGATGACCACGTGCTCGTACGTCAAGGCCTGAAATCACTGCTGGAGCGTGAGAAATTTCAGGTCGTGGGGGAAGCCTCCAACGGCCAGGATGCACTCCGCCTGGCGGAAACCCACCACCCGGAGATTGCTGTGCTGGACATCAGCATGCCGCTGTTGAATGGCATTGAAGCGGCCCGCGAGCTATCTCGTTCCTGCCCCAAGACCAAATCCATTCTTCTTACACAGCACGAAGAGGAACAGTATATCCACGAAGCGCTGGAGGCCGGCGTCAAGGGCTACGTCCTGAAGAACCAGGTCGCAAGCGATCTGCTCCATGCGATTCAACGCGTTTCTCGGGGTGAGTTCTATCTGAGCCCGGGCATATCCCGTTCTGTAATGGAAGCCTACCGCTCCAAATCCAATAGGCCTGCCGATCCTTTGACCGCCCGCGAGCGCCAAGTGCTGCAGTTGATTGCCGAGGGAAAATCCACCAAGGATGCCGCCTCGCTCCTTGGAATAAGCGTTAAGACCGCCGAATCTCACCGTATGAGGCTCATGCAAAAACTGGATATCCACGAGACCGCAAGCCTGGTGCGCTACGCGGTTCGCCGCGGGTTGATCCAGCCGTAACCCCAGGGGTTTGCCACCGGCCGCTGCAGGTTATCTCACTCTTCCATATGGGGAAATGACCGGATTGCATTTATCGGTCACCCGGCTATCCTGCATGGACAAGAGCACGCCGCCTCCGCAGTCAGGGCCCTACCTACCTGACCGCAAGTTCTGTATGCCCTGACGCGGAGGCGGACCAATTCCAGAGAGACTGGAGGATGCCATGCCGGAAGCGCTCCGCCAACCGAACGAAAGAACTGAGAGCGCCTCTCTTCCCTCGGCGGTGTATCCATCGGACTGTCGGCAAACAACGGTATCCTTGCGCTGTCAGCAGGCTGCCATTCGCGGGTTGGAGTGTCCTCGTGCTGCGCAACCCAACTCAATCAGCAGTAAGGCCATTACGGAACCTTGTCCAATGAACCTCCTCAATGCTCTGCTTGTTCTTCTGCTCCGTCTCATCCGTCGTGGCTTGGAAAAACTCGCTATGGAAGGTAGCAACTTATATGCCCGTAGGATCAGGACGGCTTGAGAAACGCATTCGGCTGGCTGTTTCGGTGGAGGTAGCTAGCCTTCAGAACCCCGCTGCGACTGAGCGGACGAAGACGGAAAATGTCTGCTCTCTCGGTGTGCGCGTCTTAACGCAACGCAACTTGGAGTTGAACGAACGAGTCCGGGTTAACTCTGCCGCTGGAGATTTGCGGACGTTCGCCAGAGTTGTTTACTGCGAATCGCTGCCTGACGGACGCTTTGGTGTTGGCTTGCAATTCCAAGGAACCGGGGTTCGTTGGCCAAAGGAATAACTGGCTCGCCTCCCCTGGTCACGCAGTAACCCGCCACTTTGCCGCATCGAACCAACTCTTGTTTTCATAAGCCGCGAATCAAAGAAAGAAACGAGTCGTGCACGCGAGAGAAAGAGCGGCCGCGAAGGCGGACGGCGGCGATGGTACGCACGGCGTGATCATCGGCAAGCCGAACGTAGGCGCAGCGGGATTTCTTGTCGATGGCCATTTCGGGGACGATTGAAACCCCCAGGCCCGCTCCAACCATGCTGAGCAGGCTGCTGAATTGACCGCTTTCAAACACAATCTGTGGATGGAGACGCGCGCGGTCGCAAGCGGCCAGCGCGTTTTCACGAAAACAGTGGCCGTCTCGCAAGAGTAGAAAAGGCTCAGAGCGAAGATCCTTCAGGGAGAGGGCCTGGCGCCTCGCGAGACGGTGATTTTGGCCGACAGTGAATTACGAGCCCAATAGTTTCGGCGGGCCCACGCAGGACAAGCGCTACGTGGAGAGGCCGAAACCGGTGAGTGGTACGGTGGCGCGGCACGATCACCGCAGCGATGCTGACTACTATA
>JBAVHY010000411.1:0-16426 GCA_049686315.1 Candidatus Acidiferrum sp.
ACATAGTTCTGGTAGGTTTTCACCGCTGCTTTTGCCGTGCTCGACATCTTCCGCCTCCGAATTCTCAGGGCACGGTTTTAGCCGTGCCGAACTCGTACAAAACTTCGCGGGCTTTAGCCGCTGAGGTCCCTTACGTGGCCGATTCTCCTGCCAGCTTCCGTGCCGCTTTTTTCCCGCCATAAATGTAAAAGAAAAATGCCGCCAGCCCGATGAATAACAGGGTTCCCCCAAACATCCAGACCTCGTACGCCAGGACGGACTTGATCTGTTGTGCCGGAAAGAACGCCACTGCCATCGCGACGGGCGTAGTCACCAGCCCACTAAGTCCCGCCAAGACCAGCGTAAGCCGCGAGTATTGTTGCTTCTCGAACCTCTTATCCATCGCTATCTTCAAAATCGCGCCAAAAACGTACAGAAAGGGAATCAACTGCAGAACGACCGCTAGCGATAGCAATGATTGAAAGGTGGCCTGAACTCCCCCCGTCGAGAGGAAATTCACGACCACAAGAATTAGCGAGACCGACGCATGCACAATCAGCGCCGCGTACGGCGTCGCGTACTTTGGATGAATCTTCCCGAGCCACGCAGGCATATACGAATCCAGTCCCGCCACGAACGGGATTCGCGCCGATCCTCCAAGCCACGCCGAGCCAATCCCCGCAATAGACAAGCTGAGCAGGAACGCGAACGGTGCCACAATCCATGCCACCCCAACGCGCCCCGCCATATGGCTGACCGCCTGCACGATCCCCTGCAGCACGCTGATGCTGTTCTTGTCCACGGCCACCAGCAGCGTCAGCGTTGCGCCAATATAAAGCAAGCCGGACAACACGCCGCCCCAGGCAACGGCACCAGGCAGAGTCCTGCGTGGATTCTCGATCTCGTCACCCATGATGGACGCCAGTTCCAATCCCACCAGCCCAAAACAAATTACGCCAAACGAATTCAACACGAATCGCGGATTGGCGGGAATCTGAAAGTCTGTCCAGCGGATGTTGGTGCCGAATTTCACGCAAACGATCACACCGAGCCCCATCAGCAAAAATGCCGCGATGAATGTGCCGATCCCGCCAAGATTATTGATCCACTTCCCCACGCCGAGACCCACGACATTCAAAACCACGAGAAGGGTGAGCAGTACGACGGAAGCGATGAGCGCGAACACGCGGTTGTCCGCGAGGCTTTCATGTCCCGCTCCCAGGACAAACACCGACACGCCGACGAAATACAGCATCACCGTAGGCACGTACATCATATTGTTGGTCCAGTAGCACCACCCGGACAAAAATCCGTGAAAGTCGCCAAACACCTCCTTGGCCCACAGATACACGCCTCCTTCCCCCGGATAACGATGCGCCAGTTCGATCACCGCAATCCCTTGCGGCCAAAAAAACAGGATCAGCGAAATGATCCACAGCCAAATGGTTACGCCGCCGTTTGCGGCAATAGACGGCAAGACGTTCAGATTAAAAACCGCAACCACAAACAACAGCACAAGGTCACGCTTCCCGAGTACCCGCTTCAAATGCGGCTGCACCGCGGCGGAAGGGGCGACCGCCATCCCCTGCGTGACCTCACTGCTCAATCTGCGTTCTCCTAGTGCCCCGCCACGCCAACGTACTTCAACCCGCGTTCCCGTTGCGTCTTCGCCAGGCCTGGCGCGACTTCCTCAAATACCGCAAGATGCCTGTCGATGTCGGCCTCCGTGTGTTGCACGGACACGGTCCACTGTTCGTCCCACCAGTACGGCATCGCCAGAACCCCGCGGTTCACCATTCCGAACCAGAACTGCCGCCACAGGTCGATATCGATGTTCATCCAGTCGCGGTAATTGCGGATTTCCTCCGGATACAGCATCAGCGCTCCGTTCACCCCGGCCTGCGCCAAATACGCTTCTAATCCAACCTTCTTAACAATTGTCCGGTAGCCTTCCGCCAGTTTCTTGCTGAGCTTGCCCACGTGCGCGTAGTTTTCACGCGTAAGCACTTCGCGAAATGTCGCCAGTCCCGCGGCCATGGCGATACGGTTGGTGTTGTAAGTTCCGCCGTGAAAAACCTTGTGTTGAACGATCAGGTCCATCACCGCGCGGCTGGCCCCAAACGCCGCCAGGGGCACGCCACCGCCAATGGATTTCGCCAGCGTGATGATATCCGGCTTCACGCCGAAATATTCGCTCGCCCCTCCCCAGCCCAGCTTCGCTCCGGTCTTCACTTCATCGAAAATCAGTAGCGCGCCGTTCTTGGTGCAGATCTCGCGCAGCCCTTCCAGGAACCCGGGCTGCGGCATACAGATGCCCACGTTCATCATGATGGGTTCCAAGATTACGCCGGCAATCTGCCCGAGGAACTGCTTGAAGCGGTTTTCCACGCTCGCCAAATTATTGAACGTGGCCACCGGGACGTTGTCCAAAACAGACTTGATCACGCCTAGCCCTCCGGGAACGGAGTTCGGCGCGTTGATGTCACCGGCTTCTTCCAGTTTGGGCTTCACGCTCACCAGCGCCGTGTCATGCAATCCGTGATAGCAGCCCTCGAACCGCAGAATCTTGTCGCGGCCCGTGGCGGCTCGCGCAATGCGGCATGCGTGCATGGTCGCTTCCGTCCCGCTCGAGCCGAATCGCACCATATCCACGGGATAGCGCGCGCAGATCTCTTCGGCCAGCTCGTATTCCATCCCATGCGGCATTCCGAACGTGCTGCCATTTGCCAGCGCCCATTGGACGGCCTTGACCACCGCCGGATGCCCGTGCCCGGCCATCAACGTGCCAAAGCACAGGTTGTGGTCGATGTATTCGTTGCCATCGATGTCCTTGATCTTGCTGCCATGCCCTTCGGCCACAAAAATCGGATATGGGTCATACGCGCGGTAATTGCTGGCTACCCCGAGCGGGATGCGCTTCTCTGCTTTCTTGTGCGCTTCGGCGGATTTCGGCGTGCGCTTCTCGTACAAAGCGATTTCCTTCTGCAATGTGTCGTGCATTTTCAAACTCCATCCAGGTAAGCCTTCCTGTGGTCACCTGCGGCAGGTCTGTTCCCTGCGGTCAGTATCAGCGAGGAAAACTTCGCGGTTTCTGGGGCAAACTGCCCTTTTATTTTACGCCAATCCCGGTTCCTCACGCACGCTGTGCCGCGAGGCTGGCGCGATCCTTTTTTTCCTGCCGTGCGAGCATAGGCGCCCCCACCTGGCCGGGACGCCCCTCCGCTCAATTCTCGCCGCGTCGCGCGCTAGAAAATGAATTTCAGCGCAAACTGGACCAGCCTGGGATCACGCACCTTCTGCGCCAGACCGAACGTCGGTCCGTCGGAAATGTTTCCGTCCACGCTATAGAACTGCGCGTGGTTCCAAATGTTGTAAATTTCTCCGCGGAATTCCGTGTGCAGTCGTTCCGTCAGCTGGAACCCCTTAAAGACGCCAATGTCCCAGTTGTTTATGCCCGGCTGACAGCAAATCGACCGCGGCGCATTCCCGATCGTGCCGGGAGCGACTGTGCTGTTGGTGAACTGGTTCGGGTCGAACGCCAGGCCGCCATGTTTTCGCGGATCCCACTGCACCAATCTTCCCGCTGTATAACCTGGAGCCCAGTTCGGCTCGCCCGGCGCCTCGAAGAATGTGCTGTAGAACTGTTCGATGTCGTCAGAGGATGTGATGCGGACCGGGAATCCGCTCTGGAACGTGATGATGCCCGAAAGCTGCCAGCCGTTCAGCGCCTGGCCCTTGAACCCTTCGTATTTCGGCACTGGCAGTTCCCAAACATAGCTGAAAACGAAGCGGTGGCGCGCGTCAAACAACGACGGGCCGTAGGTCGCATTCAAGTTGACCGGGTTCAGCGAACTCTCGAAGCTCGAAGCGTTGTCCAGCGACTTGCTGTAGGTATACGCCGCCTGAAATTGCAGCCCATGTGAGAAGTGCTTGTCCAGCAACACCTGCAACGAGTTGTAGTTCGAATGCGCGATGGTGTTCTCGGTAAAAATGTTGGAGAACACGGGAACGCCGTCGGCTGGGCAGCCTGTTCCTGTCAACGGTTGGCACAGCGGCGACGAATATTGACGCAGCCCGACCAAGGTGATCCCATTTGGTCCCACTGTGCCAGGCGCGACTGCCAACCCTCCCGGCCCGGCGTTATAAGGCAAATGCAGGGTGTTGGAAATAACGGTGCCAGGCGGCAGGAAGAAGGAATTGTCCGCAGACTGGGGCCCGCAGCCGCTCAAGGCTAGGCTGGCATTGAGAGGATCCGCCGCGATCGCCGCCAGATCATTACAGGTAGTCGGATTCCCGTGATTGAGATCGTAAGAGCCGAGCAACCGGTGTCCCTGCGAACCAACGTACCCGATCTGGAAAAGAATATTTCCGGGCAGTTCCCGCTTGATCGTCAGGTTGTATTGCGCGGAATACTGCGTGCGTAGTTGGCTTGGGAATTGTCCGAAGAGCAGAATCGACCGGAAGGAAGACCAATCGAGCGACTGTCCGCGTGGCGGATTCAATATCCCGTTAAACGGATTCGGATAGGTGGCGCCGGTCTGGTCCACGAAGGGCGCCTGGAAAAGCGGATCGCTGATGAAATTGCTTCCGCCGAAAGGAGGCTCCGCGCTGAATTGTTCCAGCACGAGTTGCTCGATCGGGTTGTAGAACAGGCCCCAGCCCGCACTGATGGTGGTTTTGTTCGGCCCGCCCGTCAGCGTTTTCAAAACGCCACTGTCCGCCGCAGGGCTCCAGTTAATGCCTAGCCGGGGCGCAAACGCCTTGTAGTAGGTGCCGGTCAATCCCTTCGGCACTCCCTTGTCTCCAGGGAACACCAGACCGACCGGTGTCACGCCAGCGCTGTTGCAGTCCGTAATCCCTGCTGAAGCGTTATACAGTGGACTCGTGGTCGGCAGCGTGCACGGATAGATTGTGGAGACCTGACCTGGCCGGAACGTCTGCACTTTCTGGCCGATATCCGTCAGCGGCGTATTCGTTTCCCACCGCAAGCCGTAGTTCAGCGTGAGGTTTGGTCGAATCTTCCAGCTATCCTGTGCGTAGAGATACACCGAGGTGCTGCGCACGAGTTCGTGCTGCGCCGATCCCTGGCTGTAACTATTCGGCAGACCGAGCAGGTAATTCGGGTATACGTTCCCATCGCTTGAACCGGTGCATGTGGTTGTATTGACCCCATCTGTCGGGCACACCCCGCCCAGGTCATTGGCTCCCCCGGGGCCGAAAATGATTTCACCATTCACGTTGTAGTACAGCAACTGGTCAAACTTCTGGTAGCGGATGTCGCCGCCAAACTTAAAGCTGTGATTGCCCACCAGCTTGCTGAAGTTATCCGCAAACTGGAACGTATTCCCAGACTGCGGCAATTGGCCTTCGAAATTGTTTCCCAGGGACATGCCTCCGTTCACGCTGATGAACGGAAGCCCCTCGAATTTTGAACCCAGGCCCGGGTGAATTCCGTTATCTGGATTCGGGCCCACGATCCCCGTGTCCGTCGTCCCCGTGAAGCAGATGCCCGCCGTAATGGCAGGGCTCCCGCAGGACTGCGCGATGCTGCTTGTCAGCTTTGGCGTATCAAACTTCGCCTGCCCTTCCCGGAAATAGGAGAAGCGGAATTCATTTACCGAACTTGCCCCGATCGTCCAGGTATGCGAGGCGTTTAGTTGCTGCGCCCGCGTTGTAAATACCCCCGGGAAATTGCCCAGGTTCCCGCCGGCGGCCTGGAACTTCGCAAAAGGATCCTGCAGGAAGTCGTCGTCGAAGTAGTAGTAAACCGCCAATTTTTGATTCTTGTTCAGGTCGTGATCCACCTTGATTGTGAACTGGTCGCCATTGTTGAACTTGTTTGGCGCGGCCTGGAATACTCCATCCGACGTGGAATGGACGTAGGCATTGTAAATACTCGTTGACAGTGGATCGAAGCAGGCCGCCGGAATCGTCGCATTCGGGAACACCGTGGCATAAGAAGCAGCCGTCCCCGAATTGATCAGATTGCTCAACGCCGTATTCGCGCCCGCCGTCAGCGAACTCCCGCATCGCTGCTGAATGATACTCCCAACCGTTGCGGTGTTCATGATTCCTGCAAACTGCGGATTCGCGGCTGGATTGCCAGTTGCAAAATCTCCATTGTTGAGCTGGGCGCTCGTTAGCAGCGGCACCGGATCCGAAGAGATGCCTTCCTTGATCCGGCGGCCTTCATACGATGCAAAGAAGAACGTTTTGTCCTTCTTGATGGGCCCTCCCAACGTGGTCCCAAACTGGTTCTGCTGGAAATCGGGCTTCGGGCTGGGAGTAATCGTGAATGGGCTGGCGTTCAGCACCTTGTTTCGGAAGAACTCGAAAACACTTCCGTGAAAGTCATTCGTGCCCGATTTCGTCACCACGTTCACTACCGCTCCCGAGTTCCGCCCATATTCCGCATCGAATGAATTCGTAATCACGCGGAACTCTTCGATGGTATCCGGCGAAGGCTGCACCGCCGGCAGGTTTGCGAACAAGTCGTTGCCATCGCCTCCATTCACGGAATAATTGTTCGACCGTCCGCGTCCTCCGTTCACTGTCACCACGCCCGGCTTGTCCGATCCGTAGAAAAGATCATTTCCCAATTGCGATTGCACTCCCGGCTGCAACTGCAAAAGCTGATAGGTATCGCGCGCATTCAGCGGCAACTCCGTCACGTCGCGCGAGTTCACCACTGCGCCAAGCTGCGTCGTGGTCGTGTCGATTACCGGCGGCTCGCCCGTCACCTCAACCGTTTCTGTCGACCCGCCCACCTGCAGCGCGATGTCCACTCCCAATACCGCATTGAGTTCCACCACAACGTCTTTGCGGACAAATTTCTTGAATCCTGGCTGATTTACGTCAATCTCGTAAGTGCCCACGGGCACTTCGAGGAACAGGTACTCGCCAGTGCCGCTTGTGGTCGCCTGGCGCGTCACATTCGTGGCCACATTCACCAGCGTGACCGTTGCCCCGGCCACGGCTCCTCCGCTCGAGTCCGTCAGCGTTCCTCGAACGCGTCCCGCCGTACTCTGAGCCTGCGAAAAGGGCGCGGAGAGTACGGTCAACAGGCCCAAAAACACCCTCAAAAGCACACTTCGCCGACACAAAGACAGCCATCGCAGGTGCTTCGCTTGATTCATTTCACTCACCCCTGTCACCCGAGTATCGCCACCCTGATTAGCGATTCTTCGGGGTTGCTACCAGACCCGGAACCTTACTATAATCCAGCAAACTTAGAGAAAGCCGAGGGCTATGTCAAGCAGAAAGAATTTGTCGGCTGCATCGGATTCTTTGCCGGTCCGGCGTCTGCTCCGCATCTCGGAAGTCGCCCACCGTGTCGGCATCTCTTCTTCCGCCTTGCGCGCTTGGGAAGAACTCGGGCTTGTCACGCCGCAACGCACCGTCAGCCGCTACCGCCTGTACGCTGAGGCGGACGTCCGCCTCTTGCAACGCGCCATTTTCCTTCGCCGTGCCCGCGGCCTCAACCCTGCCGCGATTGTACACGTTTTGAAGAAACAGGGAGTCGTCTCTGTCCCCGCCGATGCCCGCCAATCTCCCGGCCAAAAATTTCGGCGCTTGCGCATCAAACGCAGGCTTTCTCTTGCTCAAGTCGCTTCTGCCACTGGCGTGTCCATTGGCTTCCTAAGCGCCCTCGAGCGAGGGCAGATGCGCTCTTCGGTGGCCACTCTCCAGCGCATCGCCCGCTTTTACAAAACCAACATCTTGTCCATGTTCGAGACGAATGGGGACGCCCAGCCCCTTGTTCGTCCCTCTCAGCGCAAGGTCCTCGAAACCAGCCCCAGTGTCCGCATGGAACTCCTGGCCTGGGGCAACACCGCCATGGAACCTCATCTCTTTCGCATAAAACCCGGCGGGGGCAGCGGCGAATCTTATGCTCATGAAGGCGAGGAATTTCTACATGTCCTGCGGGGCGAATTTGAGATCTGGCTGCACAAGCAGGGGCATTACCGCCTCAAGTCTGGCGACAGCCTGTATTTCGAAAGCTCCACGCCGCATCGTTGGAAAAACCCAGGACGTTCCGAAGCCTGCATTTTGTGGGTCAATACTCCGCCCACATTCTGAATCTTGTCTTGCGCGCGGTTGCTGGTTTCTTGGCGCCGCACGAACTTGAAGAGGTGCACTTGCAAGCCCATCATCGTTATCCGGTATTTGCGCTCTTTCTGGCCTTGCTGTCCAGCGCCTTTTCCACCTGCGCTCAGCAGGGTGTCCGCGTTGCTCCCGCGGATATCATCATCGTTCACGGCAAGATCTACACCGTCGACGAGAAGAAGCCTTGGGCGCAAAGCCTGGCGATCCGCAAAGGCAAAATTGTGGCCGTGGGAACCGATCTACAAGTCGAGCGCATGCGGGGCATCGGCACAAAGTACATCGATGCCGGCGGCAAGTTGGTGCTCCCCGGTTTCACCGATTGTCATATCCACTTGGCCGACGGCGGACTCAGCCTCAAGCGCCTCAATCTGGAAGACGCGAAGGATGTGCCGGACATCGTCAATCGCCTGCGAACTTATGTGGACGAGCACCCCAACGACAAATGGATCCTCGGAGGCGGTTGGAATTATCCAATGTTCGCTCCCGATATGCTGCCCAACAAAAAACCTCTCGACGAGCTGTTTCCGGTTATCGCTATTTTTCTCGAGTCTTACGACGGCCATACTTTCTGGGCCAATTCCAAGGCCCTGGCGCTTGCCGGTATCACCAAATCGACTCCCAATCCCCTCAATGGGGAAATTGTCCGTGATCCCAAAACGGGGGAAGCCACTGGCGCGTTGAAGGAGTCTGCGGGAGACCTGGTTCGCAAGGTCGCGCCCAAGCCGACTTACGTGGAAAAACTGAACGCGCTGCGGGCGGGAATCAAATTGGCAGGCCGCAACGGCATCACTCGGGTCCACAGTGCCGGCGGTGAATTTGAACAATTGGATCTCCTCCAGGAATTGCGCGAGAGCAAACAGCTCACCGTCCGCTTTCATATCGCCTATTCCGTCGTGCCTCCCGAACTCCGGCGCGAGGATCTAAGCGCGATCGAAGCCGCCAGGAAGAAATATCACGACGACTGGATCGACGTGAACAGCGCCAAATTTTTTCTGGACGGCGTAGTGGAAACCCACACCGCTGCTTTCCTCGAGCCTTACTCCGACGACCCCTCCACGAAGGGAGCGCTCTTCTGGGATCCCCAGAAATTCAAAGCCGCGGTCGCCGAACTCGATAAAAAAGATTTGCAGGTCTACACCCACGCCATCGGCGACCTTGCGGTGCGAACGGCCCTGGATGCTTACGAAGCCGCCGACCCGAAAAACCACTCCAAGCACCGCCGCAACCGTGTCGAGCACATTGAAACCATCGCCGCTGACGATATTCCTCGTTTCGGAAAGCTTGGCGTCATTGCCAGCATGCAGCCGCAGCACGCGTACCCCGACGCGGATACGCTGGACGTTTGGGCCCGCGACGTCGGGCCAGACCGGGCCTCGCGCGCTTGGGTCTGGAAAAGTATCGCGCAGCACGACGGTCACTATGCCTTCGGCAGCGACTGGCCGGTCGTCACTATCAATCCGTGGCAGGGCATTCAAACCGCCGTCACACGGCAAACCCATGATCGCAAACCTCCCGAGGGCTTTGTTCCGTCACAACGATTGACCCTGGCGCAGGCCGTGGAAGGTTACACATCGGAAGCCGCTTATGCGGGCCATCGCGAAAAGACGGAGGGTTCCCTGGAGAAGGGAAAGGTTGCCGATGTGATTATGGTGGATCGCAATATCTTCGAAATCGAACCTCATACCATTGATCAGACCAAGGTCCTGCTCACCATCGTCGGAGGCAAAATCGTCTATGAAGCCGACACCCCATAATTTGCCTTCGCCGTCCCTTTCAAGCAGAAGCTTCTTGTCCTCAAACCTAGCGCCCGCAAACTCTGGTCCACCGGCGGCGAGAGAAGCGCTTTCTGGAACTGATAACTTATGACTGAAAACTTAAGAACTCCTTATTCCCGTCGTGACTTCATCAAATACGTTGTCGCGGGTTCCGTCGCCTCTGGCTGTCCTGTCGAAAAGGCCCTGCTCGTTGACGACGACTATCCTTCCTCAAAGCTTGAGGGCGAATCCTTCGCCATCTGCCATCAACTTCGCGATGGCCACTCCTTCCCCAAGCCGGATGCCACGCGCAAGGTCGATATCGCCATCATCGGCGGTGGCATGGCCGGTCTCTCCGCCGCCTATTTTCTCCGCGGCAAAGATTGGCTTCTGCTCGAGAAAGAAGATCACTTCGGCGGAAACGCCTATCAGGAAGAGTTCGCTGGCCAGCCTTATTCCACCGCCGCCGCTTACGATTTTCGCGGCAGCCACAGCGATCAACTTGCCAAGGAAATCGGCCTCCATCTTTTGCCCATCGACATGCCCGACCCCACCATCGACAACGGTGTCCACACCCCGGACACCTGGCGCAGCGGTCTGTCCCAGCTCCCCTACTCGAAAGCCACCATCGCCAGCTTCAAGAAATTCACCGAAGACATTCTGAAGATGGATCCCCTCAAAAATATCCTGGAGCTCGACTCCAAGCCCTTCACCGCACTCACCGGCGCCTATGCCTCGGAAATCACCAAGTGGTGGGATGCTTATGGCCCTTCCAACTGGGGCGCCTTCACGGAAGATACCAGCGCCTTCATCGGCGTTTACGATGCCCAATATCTCATCAAGGGAGAGGACAGCACGCGGGTGATCCTGCCGGGCGGCCTAGGCTGCATTTCCCACAAGTTGGTGGAGGTGATGAAACCGAAGTACGCCGACTGCATGCTCAGCGGCGCGACAGTGGTTTCCGTAGTTCCCGACGCCGACTCGGTCCGCGTCACTTACATTCGCGAAGATAAGCTCGTCACCGTGGCCGCAAAATTCGCCATCATTTGCGCCCCGAAATTCATCACCTCCCGCATCGTCGCCGGCTTGCCCAACGACCAGAAGCAGGCCATGCGCCGCATGCGCTATGCGCCGGTTCCCATGATCAACATGATTTTTGACCGGCCGATCTATCGCAAAGGTTATGACAACTGGTGCCCCGGCAATTCTTTCACCGATTTCATCGTGGCCGATTGGACCATTCGCAATCAGCCCGGTTACAAGCCCAAATACGAAATCCTCACCTTCTACTCCACTTTGCGGGAATCCGAACGCGAAATGCTCCTCGAGGAAGAGGACTGCAAGGAATTCGCCGGGAAAGTTCTGAAAGACTTCCAGAAGCTGCTGCCCGAGTTCAAGGTCGACCCCGTAGAAATCCACCTTTATCGCCGCGGCCACGCCATGATGATGGCGGTCCCGGGTCAATTCACAAAGAACCGCATGATCGCGTCCCGCCCGATGGATCGAATTTTCTTTGGAAACTCCGATTCCGGCGGCCCAGAGTCGCTCTCGACCGAGGCGGTGCGTATTTCTCATGCCGCAGCCGAGTGGGCCGAACTCCTCCTCGCGGGAAAACCCGGTGCCGCTGACCTCGCCCACAAAGCACTCACCGAAGTCACCTTCTAGTTTTCAATCCAAGGTTGAACCGTCCGCGCGTCACCCCACATCGTCATTCCGAACGGGGTCCGCGGAATCCCTCTTCGGATTTCGGCGGCCAAGGCTTACGGCAGTTGCACCTGCACCAACACCCCTGCGACATTCGCTTGCGTGTCCGTCTCGATCACGAACGCTTGCGATGCGCTTACTTGATAGAACGAGGCATTAAATGCCGCCGTCGCTGATGTTGCTCCTGTGACAAACGAATAGCCGCCCACCGGCGGCGTCACGGTAATCGTTCCCGTAGAGTGCCCGGCATGCGTGGTGTCTGCAGCAAATGTCCCCGTTAGCGCGGCCCCGGCCATCAGCACGGAATTCACCGTAGAGTTCTGATTGTAATCCGCCAATCCATTCGTGAAGTTAGCGGTGCCATCACTGGTGAACACTCCCACAAGGTCCAATTCGTCCGGCGTGGCCGTGGCGATGGAGTTCTGCAAGTCCAATGCATAATTGCCCGTAAACATGGTCGCTACAGGAGCGCTTTGCGGAAGGAGTACTCCCGTCCCCGTGATGTTTGCATCCGTGTGCAGCAGCAGCGCCCCTCCCCCGCCAGTCGTATTATTCGGGTCCAGGATATTGAGCGTTGGGTCGACCATGTACATGTTAAAGGTCGAACTTCCTGCCGCTTCCGTCAGGGCAAGTGTGCCCTCCAGCGTTGTGGAGATCGAGTAAGATCCGTTGCTGATCGCCACTCCGGTTGTCGCCGATGTCGGCGGCGCCGCGCCCGTGTTGGCGTCGGAAACTCCACCCGAGAAAGTGGTGCTACCTGCCGCTACGGAGAATTCTCCGGCAGCAACCGTAAACCCTGTGGGAGGGACTGCCGAAGCGGGATTCCACCCGGAATGCTGATACACATAGTTGCCCGAAAGGCTAGTGGTCGCGCTGCCTTGCGCACAGGCGCTCCCGCCCATATCAGCCTGGCCGTCAGTCTCTAACAGCCGAAGGACCTTGGGGGAAACAACGAAATAGACAAATGTTCTGGTTAGCCCAGGGCTAAGAGGAACAAAGTGGAAAGTCCCGCGTCCGGTGGCGGGATCTGGCCCTGTGTCTATACTTCCAGCGGTAATCGAATCAGTTTCCAGAGGGGTGGAGCCGGAAGATTTTATGTCCATCGTGCCCGTTATGGAGTTCGACGTACTATTCACGCTCAAAATGCCCCCGAACGCTAGCTCGGGCGCAGGAGTCGTCATGGCATTAATACCGGTCAAGGTGAAAGAGTAGTTGCCGGAAATCTGCGAGGCAGAAAAAGGTGTCGTTTGCAGGTCCATTGTTCCGCTGCCCGGATTGCCGTCTGCTTCAATCACCAAGGCATGAGACGGGGAAGTGGCCACGAATCTCACGACAAGATCTTCCATGTTCATCGTCAACATTTCCAGCGTGCCGTGTCCACTGGCGTCAACGGTATAGTGCGAAGTTGGCGTTTGGCCGGCAACGGTGGCCAGGATTGGGTCTCCCTGGTCGTCGTATAGAGGCGAAACTATGTCCTCCATCCCGCCCGTTACATTTCCTGCCCCGTCGAGGGTGACGCTGCCAACAAAGGTAGTGATGCCACGGTCCGTTGGGTTCCCTGTTGGCGCCTGAATCAAGAAAGCGTACTGGCCCTTAAGCGTCCCCACTGTCGCTGAGCCCGAAATCGTCACTTTTGCGCTGGCCGACTTCGTCGAGTCGGTAGCGGACGCCGCCGTGATCATAACGCTGCCTCCGGTTGGAGCGGTCGCTGGTGCGGTGTACACCGTTGCCGCACCGCTTGCCGTTGTTGGCGGATTGAATGTTCCACAAGCTCCTGCGGGCGTACAACTCCAGTTCACTACCGGAGAACTCGACGTATCATTCGCGACAGTCGCCGTGATACTAGCGGTCCCGGAAATCGGCAAGGTTGTTGGCGGATTGCCCACGAAAGATACCGTGATCGGGAAGGTAACCGTCGCTGCCACGGACTTCGTACCGTCAGCAACGGAGGTGGCTGTGATCGTAACGCTTCCTCCGCTCGGCGCCGTCATGGGCGCCGTATAGGTCGTCGCGGCGCCACTGACCGTCGTGGTTGGATTAAAGGTGCCGCAGGACGCCGCCGGAGTGCAACTCCAGGTCACTCCTTTGGCCCCCGAGTCATTCGATACCGTGGCCGACACGCTCGCGGTTCCACCCAAGATCATCGTCGCGGTCGGTGCGGTGGCAAAAGCCACCGAGATAGGCTGCTTACCGCCTCCCGACGAACCCCCACTGCTGCAACCGGTTAGACATACCAATACCACCATCGTGAGAATGAGCGGGCGCCTCATGGCAACTCCTCCTGAAAACGTGTGTATTCCCTGCTGAACCTGAACTTTCTATTCCTAACAAGCTGCGTCCGCCCTGAGTGTTTCTAACTATGCTGGGGAGTTGCCACCACATGGCAGTGCGATAGGATATTGACCGCCCGTTCGTTTGGCAAGCACTAATTTACCCTAACTCCCTGCCCGATAAACCCTGTCTTTAATGTGCCCCCCGCCGCCTACTCCTCCTTTCTCCCTCTTCAGAGAAGAGGATGCGGGACACCTTAAGCCCTTGGCACTTAAGCTCTTGGGTTCTTCCTTAGAGACAAGCGACGCCCTTCGGGTTGCCTTTCGCCAAGGCTCCCTATCTTCCGTCCGTTCCCCTACTCTTGTTTTTGGTTAGCGCGGCTTGACGCCGGCTTCTTGGATTGGCTTTCCCTGCGTTGAAGTGCGGTCCGTGGCCTTACCTGTCCGCCGAATCAATACTTGGGCACGGTCGCATCCACCTCATCCGCCCACGCCAGTATTCCACCTTTCAAGTTAATGACCTTCCGGAAACCCGCCTTGCGCAGAAAATCAATCGCTTCCGCCGAACGCTTCCCGCTCCGGCAGTGGGCCACAATCTCACGCGAGGAATCGAGTTCGTGCACCCGCCGTGGCAATTCTCCCAGCGGAATCAAATGGCCCCGCAGGTTGCAAATCTGGTATTCGTGCGGTTCGCGCACATCTAATATGAACAAATCCTCGCCTCGATCCAGCCTTGCCTTCAACTCCCGCGGCGTAATCTCCGGCACTTTCAGGTCTGGCGCGGGAGCCTCTTCGCCACGCACTCCGCAAAACTCGTAATAATCGATCAGTTTGTGAATGGTGCGGTGCTCGCCGCACATCGGGCATTTCGGATTCTTCCGCAATTTGAACTCGCGAAAGCTCATTTCCAGCGCGTCAAACACCAACAGCCGTCCCTTCAAGCTTCTCCCGTTGCCAAGAATCAGCTTGATCGTCTCCAGTGCCTGGATCGATCCCACGATGCCCGGCAGCACTCCGAGCACTCCTCCTTCCGCGCACGACGGCACCAGCCCCGGCGGAGGTGGCTCCGGATACAAGCAGCGGTAGCACGGCCCATCCGGCATCCCAAAAATCGTGGCCTGCCCCTCGAACCGGAAAATGGAACCATACACGTTGGGCTTGCCCAGCAATATGCACGCATCATTCACCAGATAGCGCGTGGGAAAATTGTCCGTGCCGTCCACAATAATGTCGAAATCCTTAAACAACTCCAGCGCGTTCTCGCTCGTCAGCTTCGTCTCGAATGCTTCGATCTCTATATCTGGATTGAGATTCGAAAGCCGCGCCCGCGCCGCCTCGCTCTTCGCTTTGCCCACATCACTCGTGCCAAACGTGACCTGCCGCTGCAGATTGGTGAAATCCACCACATCGAAATCCACCAGGCCCAATTTCCCCACGCCCGCCGCTGCCAGATACAGCCCCAGCGGCGCGCCCAGCCCTCCCGTCCCGATCAGCAGCACCTTCGCTTTCTTCAGCTTGAGCTGCCCCTCCATGCCGACCTCCGGCATGATCAGGTGCCGGCTGTAGCGCAATATTTCTTCATTGCTCAGACTCTCCCCAGTCCGGCCCCCTGCCGGGCTTTGCACCTTCGTCGCCATCTCCTTACCGCTCCTTCCCCTCAACTCGCGCTCTCGTAACAATCCGCAAAGCTATTTCAGCCCCTCTGCGCTCTTCGTCAGGGTCTCTTCCACTCTTTTACTTTCTTACTCTTCCACGATGTCCCGCTCCCCCCAGCTATCGACGGAATAATATTGATCGTGTCGCCGTCCCTCGTTGCCGTATTCTCCTGCGCCAGATACCGTATGTCCTCGCCATTCAGATACACATTCACAAAGCTCCGAAGCTTTCCATCTTCCGTGAACAGGTGCCGCTTCAAATCTCCAAACTCCGTCGTGAGCTGACCGAGCGCCTCCGCCACCGTTTTCGCTGAAAATTCAGCCGCAGCCTTTCCCCCGGCGTGTGGCCGAAGCGGCGTAGGAATCATCACTTTCACAACCATCTTCTTTACTTCCTTTCTTCTCTACTTCGTTGCTTCTTCTTTTCCTTCGATACTCTCTTCCATATACCGCTCCCGGTCGTCCTCCAATCGCCACGAAGTCATCTCCTGTGCAACCCCGGTCTGCACTCTCACGATGATGTAGCTGTACCACGGCCACGCATGTTCCCGGTCGTACTCGCTCGGTCTTGCCGGATGATCCGGATGCGAGTGATACCACCCAATTAAATCCAGTCCGCGCCCCGCAGCCGCCTTCTCCGCTGCCATCACGTCCTGCGGCGTCACCGAAAACCGGTTCCGGGGCGAATCTTCCCGGCGATTCACCATCGGAAACAAACCCAAAATCTCGCGCGGCCGGCTTTGCTCCTCATCCTCACCGGCGTCCCGCCCCAACAGCGCTCCGCAGCATTCGTTTGGATACGTTTCCGCTCCGTGCGCGCGAATCTTTTCCACCAGCTCCCTGCTGATCCAGAGTTTCCCCCGCGTATCCATCATCTTCACTCTTCATCCCAAAATCGTTCGCTCAAGTACTTCGCCGCCGAATCCGGAAATATTGTCACCAGCACGGCCCGCTCGCC
>JBAVHY010000412.1:0-7811 GCA_049686315.1 Candidatus Acidiferrum sp.
ACAAACCCAAGAAAAAGCACCGGTCTAAAGACTGGCCACTACACAAGCAAGAGAAACCCAAGAAGGCTCGGGCTCCACCGGAACAATTCTCGTGACTTTGCTGACGTTACCTCCAACCGGACTACGCTTCGAGAACATCGATAAACGCTTTGGCGGCCTTTACGCGCTCCGCCGCGTTTCCCTCGAAATTGTCCCAGGCGAGTGCGTCGTGCTCGCTGGCCGCAACGGTTCGGGCAAAACCACTCTGCTCCGCATCGCCGCGCGCATTGTTCGCCCCACGGCAGGAAAGTTGTCCTTCCCCGGCGCCTCCTCGGATTCCGTCGCAAATGGCCGCCCCGGTTATGTCGCCCACACCACCATGGTGTACGACGAACTTTCCGCCGAAGAAAACCTGGTCCTCTTCGCCAAGCTACAGGGCGTCTCGCAACCGACCGCGCGCGCCGAGGAACTTCTCCGCGATGTTGGCCTCCACGAACGCCGCGCGTCTCTGGTCCGCACCTTTTCCCGCGGGATGCGCCAGCGCATTGCCATCGCCCGCGCGCTGGTCCACAGCCCTTCCGTCCTGCTCTTCGATGAACCTGCCACGGGGCTTGATCCGCTGGGCATTTCCTGGCTCGCCAAAACTCTCGGCGGAGTCCACCGTTCCGGCTGCACCGTGGTCATGAGCCTGCACGGCGAATCGGAAATTTCCGCGCTGGCCACGCGTGCTGTCCAGCTGGATGCTGGCTCCATCGTGGCCGACACGAACTCCGGCGCTTCACTCCACTCCATCCTTACTTTCGGAGGCGCCTAAGCCCTCGCCATGAGCCTCCTTTCCAACACCGCTGCCCTCCTCGGCAAAGAACTGCGCACCGAGTTCCGCTCTCGCGAACTGCTCACCACCACGGTCGTCTTCATCCTCGTCGTTCTCATTCTTTTCAGCTTCGCGATCAGCCCCACCGCCGAAGAGTCCCGCGAATTCGGCCCCGGTCTTCTCTGGCTGGCCATTCTTTTCGCCGCCTCCCTCATGCTTCAGCCCTGCTTCCTGCGCGAGCAGACCAACGACACGCTGAGCTCTCTGCGCCTCGCTGTCAGCGATCCTTTTTCGATTTTTCTCGCTAAACTCATTGCCAACACCCTTTTTCTCCTGCTCACCGAAGTCCTCATGCTTCCGCTCTTTGCCGTTTTCTACAACATTCCCATCCTCCCGCAGCTTCACTACCTCCTCCTGGTCCTGTTCCTCGGCAGCCTGGGCATCTCGATTGCCGGCACCGCGCTCTCCGCCATTTCCGCGCAGGCCCGCATGCGCGAATTGCTCCTCCCGCTGTTGCTCCTGCCGCTGCTCACACCCATTCTCGTTGTCAGCGCCACGGTCAGCGTCAGCTTGCTGGAGCGCGAGCCGGTGGTGCAATGGCAGGGAATTGGTTTTCTCGCGATTTTCGACCTGGTTTTTTTGACGACGCTATGGCTTTTCGGCGAATATCTTCTGGAGGAATAATGGACGATGGCTAAACGCATCATCTTCGGCGCCGTGGCTTTCTTGCTGGTCATCGCGGCAGCCTATGCCAACTTTTACATCGCTCCCGAAGAGCGCACCATGGGCCTGATCCAGCGCATCTTCTACTTCCATGCGGCCACCGCCTGGGCGGGTGAAATGGTTTTCTTCGTTTGCTTCGTGTCCAATCTGCTGTACGTCTGGAAGCGCCAGCCGCAATACGATTGGTTAGGCGTCACTTGCGCCGAGGTCGGACTGGTCTGCATCACCATCGTGCTTATTACCGGCCCAATCTGGGCTCATCCCGTTTGGGGCATCTGGTGGACCTGGGATGCACGCCTCACCTCGACCTTCGTGCTCTGGCTGCTCTATGTGTCCTATCTTTTGCTGCGCACCTTGGTCGATGAGCCCGAGCGCCGCGCCCTGCTCAGCGCGCTGTTCGGCATTTTCGCTTTTCTCGATGTTCCGCTGGTTTTCTTCTCCATCCGCTGGTGGCGCACGCAGCACCCTGCCCCTGTCATCATGGGCGGATCGGGCTCTGGCTTGGACCCCACCATGAGCAAAGTCTTCTTCTTTAACGTTTTGGTCATGCACATCTTTGCGGCGTTCCTGATTGTCGAGCGCTACGTTCTTGAAAAACAGAAGCACGAAGTGGATATTTTGCAGCGTGAAGCGGAGGCCCAATGAAGAATCTCGACAGCGTTTTTGCGGCGTACCTTATCGGCTGGGGCGTGTTCTTTGTGTTCTATCTCTCCATCGCCAAGCGCACCTCCGATCTCCGCAGCGAAATTGAGCGGCTGAAAAACTCACTGCCGCGGGCCAAATAAGAAGAAGCTGCGTCTTTCCGAGGGGAGTCCGCGCGGCGAGGAATCTCTCCTTCGCAGGGTCAATGGAAAACTTTTGGAGATGGATTCACACACAGCGGACGGCCTCCGAAGGCCGTCCCTACAAGAATGAGAGGACCCAAGACGCCGGCACTGGGCACGCCGCAACAAACCCAAGAAAAAGCACCGGTCTAAAGACCGGCCACTACAAGCCTAAGAAAGGGAATCACCATGACCACGAACCCCAAAAAACGCGTCGGCATAGTCCTCTTCCAATTGGGAGGCCCAGACTCTCTCACTAACGTCGAGCCCTTCCTTCGCAATCTTTTCCTCGACCCCGACATCATCCCCCTCGGTCCGCTCAACTTCATTCGCGGTCCCCTGGCGCGCTACATCGCCAAAAAGCGCAGCGTCCCCGTGGCCCAGCGCTACGCCATGATTGGCCGCCGCTCGCCAATCGGCATTCTCACCGAGCGCCAGCGCAGTAAACTCGTTGCCGCCTTGCAGCCATATGTCGACCCCGTGGCGGTCACGGCCATGCGCTATTGGAAGCCGCTCACGGAAGACGCGGTCAAAGCCCTGAAGCAGGCCAATCGCCTCGATGAACTCGTCCTTCTCCCGCTCTACCCACATTATTCCTACGCCACAACGCTCAGCAGCCTGAAGGAGTGGCGCCGCGTGTATGGCGAGCCGGTCGATACGCTTCCCGAACGCAGCATCGAGGCCTTCTACGATCACCCGCTGTATATTGAAGCGCTGGTCAACAACATCGGTAAGTGCCTGCGGCAATTTCCCGACGCCTCGCGAATCCATCTGGTGTTCAGCGCTCACGGCATCCCGCTAAGCCTGGTTGAAAAGGGCGACCCTTATCCCCAGCACATCAACGAAACCGTCCGCCTGGTCTGCCAGCAAGGCGCCGCTCGTTATCCCAACTGGCCGAAGACCCACATCCTGTGCTTTCAAAGCAGGGTTGGCCCCGCAAAGTGGCTGGAGCCCTCCTTTCTCACCACCCTCGAAAGACTCGGGCACGAAGGCGTGAAAGAAACGATGGTTGTACCTATCTCGTTCGTCACCGAACACATTGAAACCCTCCACGAAATCAATATCGACGGCCGCGCCGACGCGAAGAAATGGGGCATCGAGCGCTACCGCATGATGCCCGCCGTCGGCGATTCCCCCGCCTTCATCGGCGCCCTCCGCGATTTAGTCCTCCGCGCCGTCGAAATCCACCCCGAGCAAAAGTCCTCCATCTCCTCCGTCGCCTGAACGGCGCTGGCATAAAAGCCAGCGCTACAAAACCAAGAGGGCGGCGTGTGGGTTATGCTGGCGCGGTTAGTCTCCACTTTCCCTTCAAAACAATCCTTGTTAGAATCCTCCCGGTTCCGGGGCCCTCTCTTTTATCTCTCTTCAGGCATTGCGATATAATGTGCATTTCGGGATTGAGGCCCGAAATCCCATGATGGCTACCTATCATCCTGGCGTTCATAAATACGCCTTGTTCCTCGTTCTCTGGGCCGCCGTACTCCTCACCGCTGGCGCTCTGGTTACCTCCGAAGACGCCGCCCTTTCCGTTCCCGACTGGCCGCTCTCTTATGGCTCCCTGAATCCGCCCATGGTTGGCGGCATCGCCTTTGAACATACCCACCGCGTAATCGCTCTCGGGCTGGGATTCCTCATCACCGTTCTTGCCTTGCTCCTCTGGCGCTACGATGAACGCCCGTGGATGAAGTGGCTGGGGTTTACCGCTCTCGGCGGCGTAATTTTCCAGGGCATCCTCGGCGGTCTCACCGTCATCGAACTGCTGCACTACTGGCTGCCGGTCATGCATGCCCTCACTGCGGAAATCATGTTCGCCATCCTTGTCAGCATCGCCTTCTCCACCAGCCACTGGTACATGCAAAGCCTTCCGCAATACACAGACTCCGGCTCGCCATCGATCCATTCCATCGTCATCCTGAACGCTTTCGTCATTTTTCTTCAGGCTCTCGCGGGCGCCGGGTTTCGCCACAAATATCTCTCCCTCAAGCCGCATGTTTACGGCGCTCCCATTGTCCTGGCGGTGGTGATCTGGACCGCCGCCGCGCTTCGCCGCCGTTTCCCGGAGGTCAAGGAAATCGCCCGTGCGCGCATGATGCTCCACGCCATTGTTGGGATTCAGATTCTTCTCGGCATCGCCGCGCTGTGGACGCGCATCATGACCGCCGATGATCCCCAGCCCATGCCGCTCATGGTTGCCGCAACGGTGGTGCACACCGTCGTCGGCGCCACTCTTTTTGCCGCGTCCATCGTTACTGTGCTTCTGTGCTACCGCCTCGTGCCGCGCAAAAGGGAACTGCTTTTCGCCACCACCAAAGGTGAGGTGCCCGCTTAATGCCTAACGCCCGGACAGCCGCGCTCGCGCAACCAACCAAACTCAGCGCTTACATCGCCCTCACCAAGCCAGACGTCTCGTTCCTCGTGCTCATGACCACCGCCGCTGGCTTCTACATGGGTGCGCGCGGCCCCATTCCCTGGCTACACATGCTCAATGTTGTCTTCGGCACCATGCTCATCGCCGCAGGCACTGCCGCTCTGAATCACTACATCGAGCGCGAATCCGATGGCCACATGCGCCGCACCGCCTCTCGCCCATTGCCCGCCGGCCAGCTCACGCCCACCGAGGCCCTTCGCTTCGGCCTTCTGCTGGGCGTTGGAGGCGCAATCGATCTCTTATTCGTTGCAGGCTACGTTGCGTGTCTTCTCGGCGTTTTCACCAGCCTCAGCTATCTGCTCGCCTACACGCCCCTCAAGAAGCGCACCATTTGGGCCACCTTCATAGGCGCCATCCCTGGCGCGATTCCTCCCGTGATTGGCTGGACCGCCGCCACCGGAAAACTGGGCACCGGCGCCTGGCTGCTCTTCGCCATTCTATTTTTGTGGCAGTTTCCGCACTTCCACGCGATCAGTTGGATGTACCGCGAGGATTACGCACGCGCAGGCATCTTGATGCTCCCTGTCGTCGATAAAGACGGTACGCGCACCTTCCGCCAGATCGTTCTCTACGCCAGCGCGCTGGTCGCCGTCAGCCTGCTCCCGGCGGTAATGGGCTTTGCCGGCGTGCTCTATTTCTTTGGCGCGTTGGTCACCTGTACCGCCAGCGTTCAGGTGTGCCTGTGGGCCGCCAGCGCGAAATCCAACACCCGCGCTAAGTGGCTTATGCACGCCACCGTACTGCACATCCCCATCCTTCTCGGCCTGATGATGTATGACAAACTGCCGCGATAGAGGAAGTAAAGGAGGCAGAGGCAGGAATGCTTGTGCCACTAGACCCAAGATGGCGGCGTAAAGCCGCCCCTACAAACCCAAGAGAAAAGCGCCGGTCTAAAGACCGGCCACTACATACCCAAGAAGGCGCTCTTTTGCTTTTGCTGAAAACTTAAAACTGATAACTTAGAACTGTCCATGCTCTCCCACGCCGCCCTTAACGCCACACTCAACGGCATTAGCGCCATTCTCCTCGCCGCAGGGTACACTGCCATTCGCTCCGGCAAGCGCGACCTGCACAAAAAACTCATGGTCAGCGCGTTCATCGTCTCCTGCGTTTTCCTCATCTCCTATGTGGTCTACCACATCCGCATTCACCAAGTGATCCACTTCCAGGGCCAAGGCTGGATTCGCCCCGTCTATTTGACCCTTCTCACCTCGCACACCATTCTCGCCATCGTCATCGTTCCCCTGATTCTCATCACCCTCCGCCGCGCCTGGCTCGAACGTTTTGACAAGCACCGCGCCATCGCCCGCTGGACCCTGCCCCTGTGGTTCTATGTCTGCGTCACCGGCGTCATCGTCTATTTCATGGTCTACCAAATCTACGCGTCACGGTAGGCAAGGTGGGCCTACAGATCAATACTGTCATCCCTCAGCAGTGTGATCCCTACTTTGCTAGAAATTTTTCTCGGTTCAGGCGTTCCCGGAAATGCTTACATCCCGAGACAACATGCCCTTTTAGGACGATCATTGCGTAATTCCACTGTCCGGCATTGTCGCATGCGAGGGCGTTCGAGTGACTGAGCTACGCCTTGAATGGATTAAATACGGCAACGCCCAGAGGCCGGAAATCACGCTCGTTCCGAGTCGCCACCGTTAGCCCGTGCACTCGCGCCGTTGCCGCGATCATGGCATCTTCCTCGAGCGTCTCTGAACGCCCGTGCATCAACCGCGCATATTCCTGAAAGCACGCTGTGTCCATGGCCAAAACCGGCGAAGCGCTCTCCACCTGCCTGGCCCAGGCCTCGATTTCATTCGCCTTCACCGGATCCTGTCGCCGCGTGATCTCCACACCCTTTTGAATTTCCCCGAATGTCACCGCGGAGAAGAAAGCCTGCCCCACCTCGAGGCCTTGCAGCCATGCCGACGCACCGCCGTGCGGCTTCCGCTTGCGCATCTCGGACACAACGTTTGTGTCAATCAGATAGCGGATCAATCGAACACCGGCGCCTTGCGGGATTTCCCCTTGCGGCGCTTCGGGAGTGGAATTTCGAATCGCGGACCTTCCCCGAGAAGGACATCCTTCCAGGTCACGCGCTTTTCGTCCTTCAGTTTCTTCCATTCCTCGATGGAAACGACCACAGCCGTATCGATTCCCCGGCGCGTGACCACTTGCGGTCCCTTTTCGAGCGTGTCGTCAATCAACTCGCTGAATCGCGCTTTCGCGTCCTGTAATTGCCATTTGGTCATGAGCATTCCTAGAGGGCAATTATATGACTAGTCAGATGACTGGTCAACACGCTGTCCCTTCGTGTAAACTCATCCCCATGAAAATTCTTCTGTTCGGCGCAACAGGTTCCGCCGGCGCAGCCGTCCTCGACGCTTGCCTCTCTGCCTCCATCGTCGACGAAGTGCGCGCCCTTACTCGGCGCCCACTCATGCACACCAATGCCAAGCTTCGCGCCTTCGTGCACAAGGATTTTCTGGATTACTCGATCGTTCAGGAGGCTTTTCGCTCGATCGACGCTTGCCTGTTCTGCCTCGGCGTCTCCGCCACGCAAGTTTCCAGAGAGGACTACCGCAAGATCACCTACTCTTACACGCTCGCCGCCGCCCACATGTTCAAATCACAATGTCCGGGCGCCGCGTTCCATTACATCAGCGGGCAGGGAACTCGCTCCGAAAGCCCCCTCCTGTGGGCCCGCGTGAAAGGGCAAACCGAGCATGACCTCATCGCCCTGGTGGAAGCAGACTGCTGGCGCCCCGCCTTCATCGACGCCAAGCCCTCGCCCAATCAGCCCAAACTCTACGCGCTCCTGAATCCTCTTGGCCGCCTATTCAAGCCATTCCCCAGCCTGTACGTTCACGGCCACGACCTGGGGCGCGCCATGCTTCAGGCCACCGTGGAAAAGCTGCGCAGCCGCGTCATCGAAAATCGCGAAATCCGGAAAATTGCCGCGCGGGCCGCGTTCTAGACCGTGTTCCTTCTTGAAGAGGAATTCCCGGCGCCACAAACCTAAGACCGGTCGTGGAGAGCGGGGCAATCC
>JBAVHY010000413.1:0-6632 GCA_049686315.1 Candidatus Acidiferrum sp.
GCATAGAGATCCACTCCCCAAGCAGATATTGACGCGCTTGGCATCCTATGCGAGTGGGCACGGAGCGTCAATTTCCCATTCTTGTTTCCCAAGATGCGTAAGGGGTTGCCGCGGCAAATGTCCTGAGTCACATATGGATTGAATAGATAAACGTGTCATTCCGAGCGAAGCGAGAAATCTGCTTTCTTACGGCGCCTAAGCAAAATCCCTTGGCCCCTCAGCACACTAGGGAATACTGGTGAATTTCAATAACGGGTAGAGCTCCCGGAAGATTCTTGTCAGCTCACCGCGGAATGCCGCCCGCATAGCGGCCGCCGGCTTCATCTTCTTACGCACAATCCACGCCAGGATTCTCTTCCAGTCCTCGGGCTGTGCGGGCCAGCCTTCGTGTTTGGTCCACTCGCCCTTCACCGTGGTGTACCAGTAGCTTTCGTATTTTCGCCCCAAGCGCTTCTTCTGCTGCGCCACCCACCTGGGATTGGCCGCCATCCGAGGCTGCGCGATTGTCGCTAGAGCCGAATCCCTTCTCTTTGCCCCCGAGTAAATCCGAAAACCTGCCGTGACTGTGTCTCTGGAAAGTCCGGCGTAGAGTTGGCCGCTTTCGCGATCGCCGGGCGATGGCAGTTGAAATTTCAGATACATCTGCGTCTTGTAAAGCGTCTTGTCCTTCGCAAACCGGATATCGCGATTAATCCGCGAGAAATTCGCCCCGGTCCGCCCCCTGACATCAAAGTTCTCATTCAACTTCAACACTGCGGGAGCAAGCTCTTCAAGCAAGCGCCGAAAAGGTTGTACGACACACGCCTGATAGCGTTCGCGGTTTTCGTTCATCCAATCTAGGTGGTTGTTCTTCCCCAACTCGCGGAAAAACTGAAATGTTTCCTTCTGGAACGGGGGTTTCTCTGTCCGCATACCATCTCCTCGGAATCGCTCGGAGTGATTCAGACTACACCATTCCCATTAGCCGTCAATTGCACTATTCTCATTGCGCGCTGGCTAAGATGCTTCGGTGCTCCAGCAAATCCTTTTTTGAACAGGTGAATGTCGTGCCCAGCAAACGATCCTTGATTCTTGCCTCCGCGATCTTACTTTCTTTGGCCTGCTCTTCTCTTTTGCCTGCTGAGGAAGGCAAACCTCCCTCAAAGACTAGCCCCTGGAAACCGGAGGATGTCGTCTTCGCCGAATTTATTTCCGATTTTTCGCTATCACCAGACGCGCGATCCGTAGTCTGGATCAAATCGGAAGGGGATAAGGAAAAAGACGAACGGATCTCCAATCTCTTCCTCACCAGCCTCACCGAAGACCGCACGCTCCAACTCACCCGGGGCAGCAACACCGTTTCTCTTCCTCACTGGTCCCCGGATAGCGAATGGATTGCCTTTCTCAGTTCCCGGCCAAGGCCCGCGGCCAAGCCTGAAACGGCTGCGACGCAACTCTGGCTAATCAGCGCTCATGGAGGTGAAGCCTACGCCCTGACCGAACTCGCACGGGCACCGCGCCTGCTCCAGTGGCTTGACAACGACACTCTGCTCTTCAGCGCGCAGGAAGATCCCAGCGCCTACGAGCAGGCTCAAAAGAAAAAGAAGGACGACTCCGAAGTGGTCGATGATGCCGATCATGAGCCTTCTGTGCGCCTATTCAAAATTGCCGTCAAAGACAAAAAAATCACGCGCCTGACCACCAACGCCGATTGGATTGCACATTGGAGCGCCTCAAAGGATGGGAAATACGCCGTTGCGGTCCACGAGCGGAGCCTGCACTACACTTTCGATCAGAAAGTCCCCCCAGTCACTTTTCTTCACAACCTTGCGGATGGCTCCGAAAAACAAATCTTCACCGAGGGCCGCATTTATCCAAATATCCTGGCTTGGGCCCCGGACAATTCCGGCTTTTATGCGCTTGCCCCGTTTTCCAATGATCCGAAATTTTTGACCGCCACGATCCAACTTCTCTATTTTTACGACCTGGCCAGCGGCAAAAGCTCGCCGGTACCCCTCGATTGGGAAAATGGCGCGGGCCGTGACCTGCACGCGACAAACGACGGTTTTGTCACCTTGCTTGCCGCGGGCGCGCACTATGACGTCGCCCACTATACCCGCGAGAAATCCGCCGATTCCTGGCGCTGGAAGCGCGTGACCATGGAGGGAGAGAACTCCCGAAATATCCATACTTCGATGTCAGTGAGGATGGAAAAACACTCCTTTATCAATCCTCGACCGCCAGCCGCATGCCCCAGCTTTATCGCGCCCAACTGGATGGGACCAAGCTCACCGTCCCTTCGCAATTGACGAAACTAAATGAGAGCTTTCTCAAATCCCGCGCTTTCACAAAATCGGAAGTCATTCGCTGGAAAGGTGCGAACAACGAAGAAGTCGAAGGCATCCTGCGTTACCCTGCCAACTACGAACCCGGCAAAAAATATCCGGTCATCACCACGATTCATGGCGGCCCGGCAGGAGCCGACCTGGACGCTTGGACCGACCGCTGGGCGTATCCCTACCAACTTTTGGTCCAGCGCGGAACGTTTGTTCTTAGCCCGAATTACCACGGCAGCTCCAATTATGGCTTGAAGTGGGTCGAATCGATCTGCTGCGGCAACTATTACGACCTCGAAACGCCAGACATCAATGCCGGCGTGGATTACCTGATCGAGAAAGGCCTCGTTGACCCCGACAAGGTTGCCACCATGGGTTGGTCAAATGGCTCCATTCTCTCGACCAGCCTTATCACCACCTATCCCTCCCGTTACAAAGTAGCCAGCGTTGGTGCCGGCGACGTGGAGTGGATCAGCGATTGGGGCAACGTCGAATTTGGCGATTCCTTCGACTCCTACTACTTTGGCAAATCGCCCATGCAAGATCCGCAGCTCTACATCCGCAAGTCTCCGTTTTTCAAAATGGACAAGGTGCAAGCCCCGGTTCTGATTTTCCACGGCACGGCGGACACCAACGTGCCCCCGTCGCAAAGTTGGTCCTACTTCCGCGCCCTGCAGTACTACGGCAAAGTCCCCGTGAAATTCGTTGTATTTCCTGGCGAGCCGCACGGACCCAGGAAGTTGACCCACCAGATGCGCAAAGTGGAGGAAGAAATGGCCTGGTTCGACAAGTATTTCTTCAAGGCCGCCCCGTCAGAAAATGAGGCGGTGAAAGCCGGTTCTCCATTCGACACGGCGCTGAAATCCAGGAATGTTGCCCGCAACGGCGGGACTTACGGCACTTTGTATCCAAACAAAAGCAAATCGGTGCTAATCCCCGAGGTCGTAAAGCGCGGTGATCTGGAAATAGGGCGCTTTGAAGTCACGCGGGCCCAGTTTTCCGCCTTCGACAAAACCTACAAAACTGATCCTGGAACGGAGAACTATCCAGCGAACAGCGTGTCCCTCGAGCAAGCCAATGCCTACACCGGATGGCTCACCAAGCTGACCGGAGAAATATGGCGCGTGCCCAACGAAAGTGAAATGACGGGAAAATACGATAAGAAGGAGGGAGAGAATACGCTGGATTATTGGGCTGGCTACTCCCTGAACCCTGACGACACCAACCACCTGCGCGAAAAGGTGAAGGAACTCCATGGCACGGCGCCGCTCCTGAAGCCGGTGGGAAGTTTCGCCGGGCAAGGCCAGGAAAACGAGGATTTACTTTTTGATCTTGGCGGCAACGTAGCGGAATGGGCGCTGGTCGCGGATCGAAAGGGCAAGGCGGTTGGCGGCAGTGCCGACTGCCCAGCCGACCCACGCTCAGACTGCACGCCTGCAGCAGAGTACATCGGCTTCCGCGTGGTACGCGGCGCAGCCAAGCCGGCACCCCCAAAGGACTAGCATGCCAAGGGAACGTCTATTCTGGCAGATTCGTGGCGCAGCCCTTCTCCTCCTCTTCCTGGCGACGGGAATCACTTCCGCAGCAGAGCTCTCCAAGGACGATATCGATTTTCGCAAAGACGTGTATGTGAGCAGCACGAAAGACCGTCTGCCCTACCGCCTCTTTGTTCCTCTGGGTTACGACACCAACCGGAAATATCCGCTCCTGCTGTGGCTGCATGGCGCCGATGGGCGTGGTTCGGACAACGTAAAGCAGCTCACCCATGAAAATCAGCTCGGCACGCACTTCTGGATTGCCAGCCAGGCGCAAATAAAATTCCCCGTTTTCGTCCTGGTGCCGCAATGTCCGTCCGGGGAGAACTGGGCGGAGCCGGAGTTCAACCAGCCAAGCAAGTGGCTCCTTCTAACGATGGAAGTCCTGGCCAAGGTGCAGAAGCAATTCTTGATTGATCCGGACCGCCTATACATCGGCGGGCAAGCGATGGGTGGCCTCGGAGTCTGGTCGCTCCTGCAGATGTACCGGGGGAACTGGGCCGGCGCGATCGTGATGTCAGCCTATGACACCTTCACGGACATTCCCGCCATCACCCAGGTGCCGCTCTGGGTCTTTCAAGGTGACGCCGACGAATCCGTCCCCGTCGATATGGTCCGCGCCATGACGCGCCAGCTCAAAAAAGCGCATGCCAATCTTCGGTACACCGAATATCACAAAGCCGATCACCTAGTATGGAGCAAGGCCTTCGCCGAGCCAGACCTTCTCCCCTGGCTCTCCGCACAAAAACGAGGCTCACCTGCGGGAGGCCAACTTGGCTCTGGCGGCCCCCCTCCTTCCCACTAAAATGGAAGCATGAGCCAATTCCAGCCTACCGAGCGAACGCAAGTAAAACGCCTGCCAAAGCGCGGGCACTACGACCGTGATACCGTCTACAACATTCTCGACACTGCCTTTGTCTGCCACGTCGGCTTCCAAGTAGACGCCCAGCCTTACGCGATTCCGACTAACTACGGCCGCGCGGGCGACACCTTGTTCCTCCACGGCAGCGCCGCAAGCCGCATGCTGAAGACGTTGAGCGCGGGCGTCCCTGTCTGCGTCACCGTGACGCATGTCGACGGCCTTGTTCTGGCGCGCTCGGCGTTCCATCACTCCGTGAACTACCGCTCCGTGGTGATCCTGGGGACAGCGCGCTTGGTGGAAGATCGCTCGGAAAAGATGGAAGCGCTGCGGATTTTCACTGAGCACGTCATGAAGGGCCGCTGGGACGACGTGCGCCAACCCTCCGAACAGGAATTGAAAGCCACAACTGTCCTCGCGCTCCCGCTGGACGAAGTCAGCGCAAAAGTACGCACCGGCGGACCCGTGGATGACGAAGCGGACTATGCCCTGTCCGTCTGGGCCGGAGTGCTTCCGCTGGAAATGGTAGCCAAGGAACCTGTGGCGGATGCGCAGAGGAAGAACGATCCTCCCCTGCCGGGCTATCTGAAGAACTACTCGCGTTGATTGGCAACTCAGAATGGAAAATGGGGCCCACCAACAGGGGTAAGAAAGTGAGCCCCGCGGGCGGAAATCGAAGAACGCCGCACGGCCACGAGAATCAGTTTGGGTATTGCTGGGAGTCGGCAATCTCCTGCAGCAGGTCGTCGTAGGAGTGCATTGCCTCGTCCACCATGGGCTTCGCTGTGGCCATGGCCATTTTGAGGTTCGTCCTGTACTGCGCCATCTCTTCCGGATCCTCAAACACGGTATTGCGGATCGCCGCGACGTCGGCCATGATCGCGCCGACGCTTGCGTGGAGGGACTGCACGCAGCCGAGGAGAGCTTCCAAGTAAGTCAGGAGCTCCATTCGTTCCTGTGGTTCCAGCTGCAATTTAGCCATTGCGTCTTCCTTTCTGATGCCGAACTGCGCTCCTGGGACGAGGTGCCCTAGAGCCAGAAGTACACATTCACCGAAAGCACGTTCCGGATGCGCGAGTGTCCGGTGAAGAGAACAGGAGAACGAAGTGACGTGCAGGGGCAGTCTGCGACTACGGAGCGGAGGGGGGCTGTGAGGTCGGACACAGCCGATTGTGACGTGTATCACGCCGCCCTTCCCGCTCAATTCCCTTCGAACTACGCTGACTCTGACGCTCCTGCGCTGCCCGATTTCTGTCTCGCGAAGCAAGCGATAGACAGCAGCACAAGTCCGAACAGGGCGCAGATGAACGCAGTGGAAAAAACCAGCACGCCCGCGGACTGAATGTCCGTGTAGGCGATGCTGGAGACGCCCACCTTGAGCCGCGGATGGGCCGCAGCCAGGCTCCTGCCGTCAGCGGTGAAGGTCGCTTGCAGTTTGTACGCCAGCCCAGCTTTGCCTTGAAACTCGCCAATCACTCGCGCTACGCCGTCGGATTGAACAGGCGCACTGTGCGATTCCAGTGAGCTACCGTGACTTACCTCCTGTCCATTGCTCGACAGAATCCAGTCTGTCCCGATCGCCGGAGGAATGTCCTTGCACTTCGCAGCATCGCCTTCCACACCCATAACGCAATGCAGCGTGTCCAGCGGAAGGGTCTTCTCTGCATCGATCTCGATGAGGTACAACCCGTCAAAGTTGAGTTTGAATTCTGAAGTAATGGTTTGGCCTGCGGCCAGAGAAACCGGAAGGTCCACGGGCACAAACTTTCTCGTTTTCACCCACAAGTCCCACCCGGCAAAGACAGCCATCCCCAGCGCAAGCAGGCCGAGGCCAAGTTTTGTTTTCAGTTGCACGGGCAGGTTCAGTTTGCGCGGCACCTAGGGAAAGACCCGATCTGTATTTCGTCAGGGCACGGCTTCAGC
>JBAVHY010000414.1:0-3289 GCA_049686315.1 Candidatus Acidiferrum sp.
GGGGGCATTAACTTCTCGTATTTTCATGGTCTGACAGGAGGAAGCGGGATTTTGCTGGGCTCAACCACGGATCAGGTAACGACCGGCTTGACCCGGCGTTTGGGCCGCGTGTGGAGCGGAAATGTGAATTTTGGGTACGCGAGAAATAGTTCGCTTGCAACTGCCGTGGGCATTCAAGCGCGAACCTTTGACGATTGGTTTGCCGGCGGCGGGATCAGCCGACCGTTCGGGAGAAACGCCGACCTGGCAGTTGCCTACTCGGCCAGATTCGAAAATACAAGCCAACCGATCTGCGTGGGAACAATATGCAGTTCGAGTGACACACAACACATGATCACGGTCACTCTTCAGTTTCACACCAGACCGTTTGTGTTGCCCTGAGATTAGCGTCCAGATGTAGACGAGACTCTATCAGTGCAAACAAAGATTTGACAATTGAAAGAGAATAGGATGGACTTCGGTACCCAATGTACAAAAGTTTCTATGGGCTAAAGGAAAGCCCGTTCAACGCAAATCCCGATCCCCGCTTTCTCTATTTGACAAGCCAAGTGGAGGAGGCGCTGACGGGTTTGATGTATGGAATCCAGACACGCAAGGGATTCATCACCCTGACCGGAGAAGTCGGAACGGGGAAGACCACGCTGGTAAACCGTTTGATGGATTGGCTGCACCACAGGCGCGCAAGAACAGCGTTTCTCTTCAATTCGCGGATGAATACGAACCAGCTTTTCGATTTCATCCTCGCGGAATTTGAAATTGTCTGCGACTCGAAATCGAAGAGCCAGCAGTTGATGAGCCTGAACCACTGGCTCCTGGACCGCTATCGCGCGGGGGAAACGGTGGTGCTGATTCTCGATGAAGCCCAGAACCTGACCTATCCGGTCCTGGAAGAAGTGCGGCTACTGACGAACCTCGAAACCTCGACGGACAAACTGCTGCAAATTGTGCTATCGGGGCAGCCTGAGCTTGAAGATAAGCTGAGACTCCCGCAGCTGCGGCAATTGCGACAGCGAATCATGCTGCGGTGCAAGACGGCTGCGCTGACCGAGGAACAGACGCATGATTACATTTTAAGGCGCTTGAAAATCGCCGGGGCTGGGGATGAACCGATCTTTGGCGCAGAAGCCATAAATGCTGTGCACTTGTATTCGCTCGGGATTCCCCGTGTTGTGAACCTGTTGTGCGAGCACTCGCTGGTAAACGGGTACGTGGATCAACAGCGGCCGATTAAGGGGAAAACAGTCGAGGACGTCGCGCGGGAATTCCAACTGGATGAAGTGGAGCCGGTTGCGCCAGCGGGCGGCATCGCAGGGGATCTAGATGTTTACAACTCCGAAGCGTTTATCCAAAACCTCGGGGAAGCCCTCTCGCGCTTCCGAATAGGCCCCACCAGAACCTCACGAGAAAGAAAGTAGATCCAACTTCGCCCAAGTTGTTCCCACATCACCCACCACCACGAACCCGTCATTCCACTTGCCCTGAGCGGAGTCGAAGGGAACGGAGTCCGTGTAGCGGGGAATCCCTCTTCAACTTCGCATTTCAGGCTAAGATAATCGGGGAGAACACGCGTGAGAGTTTTGATCACTGGCGGCGCCGGCTTTATTGGCTCAAATTTTATCCGTCATTTGCTTTCTACTCGACAAGACTTCAAGGTCATCAATTTCGACAAACTGACCTATGCGGGCAATCCGGAGAGTCTGGCCGATATCGCCGACGATGCCCGCTACTCCTTCGTCCGCGGAGACATTGCGGACGTGAGTGCAGTCGAACAGGTTTTCCAGTCAGGACTGGACGCGGTTATTAATTTCGCCGCTGAAACTCATGTCGATCGCAGCATTGAAGACGCTTCGCCCTTTCTCCGGACGAATATTCTCGGGACGCAGTGCCTACTCGAAGCGGCGCGGCGCTTCCGGCTGGCGCGCTTTATCCATATCAGCACGGACGAGGTCTATGGAAGCGCGACAGCGGGCGCGAGCTTCACGGAGCAAACAAATTCGGACCCCCGCAGCCCCTATGCCGCCAGCAAAGCTTCCGCGGATCACTTTGTTTCCGCGTATGCCAACACGTTTGGCATTTCCGCAGTCATTCTCCGTTGCACGAATAACTACGGACCGTTCCAATTTCCCGAGAAACTCATTCCCTTGATGATCGCGAATGCCCGCGAGAACAAACCGCTGCCCATCTACGGCGACGGCTTGCAGGAACGTGACTGGCTCTTTGTCGAGGACTACTGCCGTGCCATTGTCCTGGCGCTTGAGCATGCCAAGGCGGGAACCCTTTACAACATCTCTGCCGGCTCCCCCCAACCCAATCTTAAAATCGTTCAAACGATCCTCACGTACCTGGGAAAGCCTGACAGCCTGATTCAGTATGTGAAGGATCGCCCAGGACACGACCGCCGCTACGCGCTCGATAGCTCCAAGATCCAGATGGAGCTCGGCTGGAAACCGCAAGTGCCGTTCAAGGAGGGTATTCAACGGACGATAGATTGGTACGTTCAGAACACGGCTTGGTTAGATCATGCGCGGTCCGGCGAATACCTCAAGTACTACGAACGGCATTACGTTCGCCGAGCCGACACGTTTAAGGGATAACCCGCTATTCGTTCAACTACCGCATCGCGGGCAATCGACGCTAGACCACTCGCCACAGCTTTCCCGCGCCGAAGAAAGAAACTTAGTCATCGGGAGGTTACACTATACGCTTAAATCTTCTGTTGGTCGTTGCTGATACTCTCGTCTTGCCGCTGAATCTCTAGCTTAGCTAGGGCTCTTTTCTGGTTTCCTTCTCCGAAGAATATCCGTAGTAATATTCTCCATACGTTTCGCTCTTCTCCACTCGGTTCAGCACGACTCCCAAGAGGCTTTTGTCGTCGAATTCTCCAGCAGCCTTCTGCGCAATTTCAAAGTCTGTCTTACCCGCACGGACGACGAAGAGCACGCCGTCGCACATATCGGCGAGGATACTCGCGTCGTGCACAGCAATCGCAGGAGGCGAGTCCAGGATAACCCAATCGAAAATCGGTGATAGCCGGTCCAGCAGGACTTTCAATTTTTCGCTGGGCAGAAGTTCGCTGGGGTTTGAAACCCCGGTTCCACCTGGAATAAAGCACAGGTTGTCCCGCGTCCCAATCTGAATAACCTGGTTCTCATCGGCCTCGCCCTGAAGATAATCCGTCAGACCCGGTGTTCCAGCGGCTCCGAGCGTGAGGTGCAGCCGCGAAGCGCGCAAATCGCCATCGATAAGCAAGACCTTCTTGTTTTCTTGTCTAATGATCGATTGGGCCAGA
>JBAVHY010000415.1:0-3473 GCA_049686315.1 Candidatus Acidiferrum sp.
CCCAAAAGGAGCTTATTCTGCATGAGGCCAAGGGCCCGGATGGAATCGGGCCAGAGATCAGCCACATTTACAATCACGGGCACTTGCCAGAGCCGCGAAGCAAAGAGCCCAGAGAGTGCCAGCGTTGGTGGAGGAGACTCGACGAAAATCCAGTCTGGCTTGCAGGCCTTATATATGCCAAGAAAGGAGGTAGCGAGGAATGAAGCATAATTAGCCATGCGTTTAATACCTGCTCCACTCGAGGCATAAACCCAAACGCGATGAACGGGAATTTCTTCCCACTTTTCTGAGACATACCATCGCTGCCGATACTCTGAGAAAATCTTCCCGGTTGGATAGTTAGGTAGGGCCGTTACCACCTCCACCTTGTGTCCTAATGCCATCAACTCATGAGCAATTGCTGCCAACCGAGTTTGCGAAGCCCCAATTTCGGGGGGGAAGTATTGCGTTAGGATAAGAAATCTCACTGGACAGATTCCCAGGACTCGAGGTCTCTAGCATTGTGTGCGTCTGCTCCTAATACGATGGATTTAGCGGAAATATGTGGAAGTATCTGATCTCCTATCAGACGGTATCGCAAATTCCTCTCAATCATGACATCAGAGTCCTGGGCCTTCCTTAACATGTCCCAATAGGAGACGTTTTCTCCCGGGTTGATTCCCCGCTTCTGGAACCAGAGCCCTGGATGAACCCAAATGAATGTTTTCTCCCGGCGTTCGCGTGCATGGTCTAGCGCCCGGAGAAAAGACGATTTGAGGAGATCACCGTCATCGGGAAAACTGTGCTCGGCTATTCCTATGACATCGGCCATCTCAAGATCCCGATCATCGATGTCCAAGTTGCCCCCGGGCAGTAGTTTGGCCTCAAAACCTAGGAAGCATTTCACCCTCGTTTTCTGAGCTAGTTGTTTCACATGGGCACATAATGCTTCTACATCGTAGGTAGGCTTCTTGCGGATGTGTTCGAGGAAAACTAAACTATCGGCACCATGCCGTACGGCAAATGAGAAATAGTCCTTTACCGAGAGCTGTCCATCCGTGAGGGTGGTGTGGAAGTGAAACAAATAGCGCCCTCTGAATAGATCAGATTTCATCGACGAATTCTCCAGCAATGCCAATCCCTCCCCAGTATCGATAGAAACATGCTGTGCGATACTTCTCGCCATTGCGTTAGACTGGTTCGCCCAACAATTCCTTGACCCCGTACCAGATCAAGTTGGCACCACTGAAAACACTGGCAACCATGGTTCCCTGAATCCGCGGATTTGATTCGAGGACCTTTGGTATTCCGCGCTCGTCTAACTTGAACTGGAAACCGAATGCATAAATTAGGCCGATGTTTTTAGCAGCGCACAATGTGTAATTGGAAATATCTTCTCTAAACTCTGATCGACTGCGAAACGTAATTCCGCTTCGTATGCTCTCGCGGAGCCGAGGCATCGCTATTGACAGATTGCTTCCGATGAATGCATCGACGGTATATTCCGGCCCCGGAAGATACTCCATCACTATCAACTCCGGCCAGCCCGGGCCCCGACGCAACATTCTGAGAAGCTCTTCGAGAGAGATTTCCAACCCATCTGGTTTCTCAGCAAGAAAACGAGCTACATTCCACGGTTCGCTCTGCAGAATACGTACCCCCCTCATTCCGTTGGATACGGGAGGCTTCACCACAACGGGACACTTGGGGTAGCCAAAGTCGCGCACAAATGAAACCAACTCGTCCTCGGAATGGGAAAGTCGTGCCCCAGGCCGCGGCAAACCAAGTTCCTTAAATTTCTCGATGAGAGTCCACTTGTTATTGGCAATTTCTATTGCCAAAGAGTTCGACACCATGACTCGAACCCCTTGACGCTCGAATAACTCCTTACATTTTGATAGCCGGATAATTTCGCGCGTAGTCTGTGGCAGCACAATCGCGACGGAATTTTCTCGGCAGACCCTCAATAGCTCGTGGGGATAGTTTGCGTCCTCGGGGGCTGGGATCTGAAAGAACTCATCAACCAAGAATCGACCCACGGCTCCGGCATCGATATCCACTCCGATAACTCGAACCGCTCGGCCGTCCGGGTTCTTCCGAAGTGCGTAGAGGGTCCCAGGGAGGCCCGGCGCTCCTGCTCCAGTCACAAGAATTGGAATTGCGTTCAACGCCGTCACCATTTGAGTCGCATTACTTCGAAGACCTCGGCATACTCTGCCTTTACCTGCACCCCTCGGACCCGCGCTAAACCCTCGATAAACGTCCAGGAGAAATATGGTCGGCCGAGATCCAATTGAGACTTATAAGCCTGCAGGGCATTCCATTTCGCCTCGATATATTTGCGTTCCAGAGTGACAAAGGCCTGCGCCGAGAACTCAATCTGGTTCCATGGCAATTCATACCCCCAGACGGTTCGTTCCTTGAATACTCTGAGTCCTTCTTCATTCACCACGTGGTGATCTTGATGCAGATCGTTTCCAGATGGCAGAAACACCATTTCCGGATCGAGTTCTTTCCGCAGCTTTACTATTTCGTCCAGCACTTCTTGTCTATGGTAGGAAAGCCGCCGAACAGGGAAGTTGAATACCCTGGTGTTTTTTTCGGGAATTCCCATTCGCCCCATTGCGTCTGCGAACTCTGCTCGAAGGAGTCCAGGGGGCGATCCAACTGGAAGCGATTCTTCCGCCGTCGAGAAAGCCGCAACACATACGCACGTGTCTTCCTCGAGCAAGCGGCTAAGCGTACCGCCACACCCCAACTCCGCGTCATCTGTATGCGGCGCCAGGGCCAAGACTCGTTGTGGCCTAATTTCCAAACAATGGCTCCTTCCTTTGTCCTATGTTTCAATAACACTTAGGAGGATCGCGCAGACATAACGCGATTAGGCTCCTCCAGACCGCGGCAACCACTCTTTCCGATTAAGTACTCCTTTCCGCAGGCCGGACACGAGATTGGGTCACCGTCTCCCCGAAGGCGGACTCCACATGCGCACATCCAGCCGACCTGCTTCCCCGGGACGCCCATGATGAGCGCGTAATCTGGAACATCCCGCGTCACGACAGCGCCAGCGGCCACAAATGCGTACCTTCCAATCGTCGTCCCGCATACCACCGTCGAGTTCGCTCCGAGGGTTGCACCCCGTTTCACGAGCGTCTTTTGATATTCATTCCGACGGTTGACATGGCTTCGCGGATTGATGACATTCGTAAAAACCATTGATGGCCCACAAAAGACATCGTCCTCGAGCTCCACTCCGGTGTAGACGGAAACGTTGTTTTGCAATTTTACATTTCTCCCGAGGCGCACGCCGGGACTAATCACTACGTTTTGCCCAAGATTGCAAGTCGGCCCGATCACACAGTTCTCCATGATGTGCGAGAAGTGCCAGATTTTCGTCCCTTCTCCGATTTCGCATGGTTGGTCAATCACGGCGGTAGGATGCGCAAAATAGCGGGGAGCATCCAGGACTACGGGCACGTGTGCTCCGTTCAGGC
>JBAVHY010000416.1:0-2238 GCA_049686315.1 Candidatus Acidiferrum sp.
GGATACGATCATCATGGATCGCCGATGACTGGAAATGAAATGCGCCTGGGCACAATACTGTTCACTTGAAATCCCCGGTGGGGCAGGCGATCGGTTTTATGTCGCCTGCTTCGCAAGGAGGATGGCAGACCACAGAATGCGATGGTCTGCCCCGCAATGCGCTGCGCGCAAGCTCTCAGCATTCAGCTTTTGAATCAGCGCCGTGAGCATGCGCTTGATCTCCGTGGTCTGCTCGGCCAGTTTATCGTAGTCGACGGCTTCCAATAGCCCAAGATCCTTGGCCAGCAAAAGATGATACTCCAGTTCGCTGGCCGAGCCGCGAGCCATTCCGCAGAACCGCCCGAATTCCGCATCCCCCTCCCGACCGCAACCCTCGGCCAGATTGGCGCCGATGGAGGCACCGGCGCGACGGATTTGGGAGGTCAAACCATATGCCTCGGCACGGGGGAAGTGCGTGGTGGCCCTGTAAATATCCAGGGTAAGCTGATGCGCTTTCCCCCATACCTTTAATTGCCGGAAATCTTTCACCGCTTCCCCCGAACCGGGCAAACCTGGCTGTCAGCGAGAGTGGCGTTCCCACAGGTGTATTGTGGTTCCGAGATCCAATTCGCAACCACATCCTGGAGGAACGCCATGAAACAGTTTATCGCCAGATTCGAAGACCAGATCCAAGGCACCCTCAGCGGTTTTGACCGCGTCGTGTTTCGCGGTTCTTTGCGGCGCCTGACACATTCACAGGGCATGAAGATGTACCTCATCCAAAACGGTATTCTGTGCAAACAATATCAGGACCACGTCAAGCAAGTGAGCCAGGAACTGAAGGAAGCTTCGCTGGAACCCTTTCGCCGCCAGCAACTTCCCATCCGGCATATCTACGATCCTCAGATCGATAAAGACGAAATCGCTCGGGCGGTGGCCACCGAACGCGGCATTCGACAAGGGAACGTGTGCGCATTGACCGCCCTGGAACTCAGCCCCACCTTCCAACACGAAAAGACCACGATGGCAGTACGGTGGCGCCCCAACCTGGTGATCTATCACTACCAGATTGACCCGCAGTTTGGCTGGTGCCACGCCCGCATTCAGACCTGGTTCCCCTTTTACATCCACGTGTGTATCAACGGCCGGGAGTGGCTGGCGCACCGCCTGGACGAGGCGGGAATCCGCTACTGCCGTCAGCAGAATACCTTCCCGTGGGTGGAAGATTGTCCTCGAGCCCAGGAATTATTCGACGAACAACTACGCGTCGACTGGAAGCAAAGCCTGCAGCCGTTTGCCGAGCGCTTAAACCCCCTGCACGCCGAGATCTTCCGTAAATTCACCACCCAGTATTACTGGAGCGCTTTTCAATGTGAATGGGCCACCGATGTTCTATTTCGCCCTGGGCGCCTGGCGCGCTTGGAACCGTTGTTGCTGCGCCACGGTCTACTGAACTTCTCCAGCGCCGACGTCCTGCGTTTCCTGGGTAAGTATGTGAGGTTGGACGGATCGGTTCCGGACTGGTTCGCCGGCGAGGTCACTACAAGTCTAAAGTCGCGCGTGATTGGCGACCGGCTGAAGCACTGGATTCAAGGCAACTCTCTGAAGTGCTATGGCAAAGCCCATACCCCCGTGGGAGACGTATTTCGTGTGGAAACCATGACCAGCAACGTGTCGATCTTCCGCACGTATCGTCCCAAGGAAGGAGGCCCGGAAGATCAATTGACCTGGCGGCAGATGCGCTTGGGAGTGGCCGATCTCCATCGTCGCAGCGAGGTCTCGCAGAATGCCAACAACCGCTACCTGGATGCTTTCGCGGCCCTGGACGATACGACGCGTTTGGAGAAACTCATCCGTCCTCTGGAACAGCCGTGCCGGTTGGCAGGCCGCGGCGTTCGCGCCTTGCGTCCGTTCCAGCCAGACGATCACGCTCTGTTGAAGACCGTTCATCGTGGCGAGTTCGCGATCAACGGTTTTCGCAACCGCGATCTGCAACGGCTGCTGTATCCACAATCGCAAACTCTTTCGAAACCGGAACGGAGACGGCGCTCTGCGGCGGTGAGTCGCAAGCTCCGCATGCTTCGCGCCCATGGACTCATTCAAAAGGTTTCCAAGACTCACCGCTACCAAGTCACGGCCGCCGGTCGTCTGGCGATCAGCGCGGTTCTGACGATTTCGCAAACCAGCATGGCCGAGCTAAACCGAGCCGCAGCATGAAATCGTCGCGAGGCGCAAAGAATCTAGAGGCACAGTAATACA
>JBAVHY010000417.1:0-2084 GCA_049686315.1 Candidatus Acidiferrum sp.
GCTTGATACCATAGGCTGAAAAGTCGGAGTAGGGACCATGATCGCTCATGACCCCCTCCCCAGATCCGGACGAGCGGAGTTACCGCATCCGGCTCCCACCTTGGGTAAGAACGCCCAAGCGCACGAAAGGGTAAGGATGACAGACTTTAGCCGGCGGAAACCAGCGCGCGATGTGGCGCCCGATACGGCGCCACGGCATGTGGTTACCTTGGCTGCGACGGCGAAGAACCGTCCGCCACAGATAACCTACCGCTTGGCGAAAAGCGCACAGCGCCGGGCCGTTCATGGGCACCCCGTAATACCGGAAGTGGCCCAGCAGGACCGAGCGCAAGTACGCTCCCTGTTCCCGAATGGGCGTGTGCATGCGTCGCCGCAGTTCCTCTTTCAGGGCCCGCAGCTTGGCTTGCCATCTCTGCCGCATCGTCTGTCGCAGTACCGTGAAACGCCCCTTCCGGGTTTTTCCGCAACTGTGCGTGAACCCCAGAAAGTTGAACGTTTCCGGTTTGCCGTCACCACGATTGCGTCGGTTGTGCTCCGCATAGCGGCCAAACTCGACGATTCGGGTTTTGTCGGCGTGCAGTTGGAGTCCAAACCGCGCGAAACGTTCGCGCAGTTCTGCCAGAAACCGCCCTGCTTCCTCACGATGCTGAAATCCGGCCACGAAGTCATCCGCAAAACGCACCCAGATTATCTCCCCGCGCGCTTGTTTCCTTCTCCATCGCTGGACCCAGAGATCGAGTACATAGTGGAGATAAATATTCGACAGCAACGGGCTGATGCTACCGCCCTGTACCGTCCCTACCTCGCTCTGTACTCGCTTGCCCTCCTCCAGCACGCCTGCCTTGAGCCATTTCTGGATCAAGCGCACGACGCGCCGGTCGGCGATTCGGTGCTCGACAAACTTCACCAGCCATCCTTGGTCGAGAGTGTCGTAAAACTTCCGGATGTCGGCATCGAGCACCCAGTTCACCTTTCTCATTCCGATCCCAACCGCCAGCGCATCCAGCGCCTGATGCGGGCTACGCCCCGGTCGGAATCCATACGAGAATCCCAGGAAGTCCTGTTCGTAAATAGCGTTCAACACCTCGACCGTGGCACGCTGGACGATCTTGTCTTCCAGCGCGGGAACACCGAGTGGCCGAAGCTCCCCCGGTTTACCCACTTTCGGGATGTACACCCTGCGGACAGGTCTTGCTCTGTAGGCCCCTCGCTTGAGTCTTTGGGAGAGATCCTGGAGGTTGGTCTCGAGGATCTCGCCGTAGTGCTCCCATGTCTCGCCGTCGACACCCGCGGCAGCATCCTTCTTCATGGCAAGATATGCTGTCCGCAGCCGCTCGACCTCGTAGATGTGGTGCAGGAGCGCGGTGAACCGCTGTTTCTTATCCTGGCTTGCTGCTTGACGTACCCGCTCGAGTGCGCTGGGCGTGCTTTCCCGGCCCTGAGTCCGGAGCGCGTTGCGCTCGGGCGAGTTCCCCTCGGTCAGTCCCCTTCCCTCCCTCGCCTCCGCGGCCGGTCCCTCGGCTTTGTTCGGCGACTTCGTAGGTACTTTGGGACTGTCCGACTTCCCGCGTCCGTTCATCATCGGCGTACGTCCTTTGACTTCCCGATACGGCCTGCAGTTCTCTCCTCTGCAGACAGACGTGGGATCTCCCGGTTCCCGCTCAAGGTGCTTCGGTACATGCTCGGGGTCTCTGACCGCGCAGGATCCGGGTGCGCCTCGCGCTGGCGGTGCACCCGATATTGCCTTCCGCACCTCTCCACGGCGTCGGCATCCCGGAGTACCTGCTGCTTGCGCAGCAGGGCATATATTTCACGGCTCAATACCCGACCTGTACGCTCCCCTGTCAACGCTTCGACGCCGCCCTCACGGGCGGCTCCGCATGACTCGGGGCCGTTGTGATTCGCTACATCTTCAACGTATGAAACTTTCATTCACTACACCTTGCCGGTTTAACCGGCGCACGGAGACAAATATGAAACGGCACATTTCCAATAGTTACTGGGTATGCTTCGTGGCGGTAGGAGTCATGATCCTGGCCGTGGCAGCCATATCACTGCCCACGGCTCTAGCCAACGACAAAGAC
>JBAVHY010000418.1:0-3640 GCA_049686315.1 Candidatus Acidiferrum sp.
AAGATTGGCCTTAGGTGCCACGGACCCTCGGCCAATGTCGGTACTAGAACCATTCGCAATATGAATGCAAAGTTCGACCGCGAATAGAGACGAGGCAGTTTGTTATTCCGCAAAGACCTGCCTAAGGCGGCTGGTACCATCAACTTCGAGGTGCCACCGGAACGGCCACTCCGTGCTCGTCCATCGAGAACAAGCGGCGTCCGTGAGTTAAGTGGAGAGCGACCAAAACGTCGGAGCGCTTGAGTCCAGAGGGTGACTCAAGGGGCGTTGAGCGTCAACACGGCAAACAAAAATATGACCCCTTGTACGCAAACGTTGCTGCCGAAATCATTACAGATGACTTGCCGAGGGCGATTGCTGCGCTCTGCGTTTTTGCTCCTGTCTTGCGCCGTGGCAATGCATGTGGGCGCGGGTAGTGCCGGCGCACAGGGAACCGCTGCAAAGGGCGGACTCCCGAGGCAAGTGCAAACGGCATCCAAGGCCAGAGGCGAGGCGCTGCCTTCCACGCAATGGCCCAGCAGCAGTATCTCTGAGAATGCTCCAGCGACTCAGCCACGAGTGACTTTCGAAGATGGGCAACTCTCCATTAGCGCAAACAACTCCACCTTGTCGGATGTTTTGATGGCCGTGCGTGCTGTTACTGGTGCGGACGTGGATCTGCCGGGTGGTATGTCCGGAGAACGCGTGACGGCACAGCTTGGCCCGGGTCCTGCTCGGAAAGTGCTCTCCGAGTTGCTGGGTTGGTCGAACTTCGACTACATCATCCAGGGGTCTGACACAGACCCGCTTGCTATTCAGAGTGTGACACTCTTGGTTCGGACTAAAGGCGCCGCTGGGGCGGCAGGCACAGCCATGGACGCAATGAACCGGCATTCGACGGCGCGGCAAGTTCCAGATGCGCCTTCAGCTCCCCCGGACATTCCCGAAGCGCAGGCGAGCCCGGAACAACCGGCCGCAACGCCAGCGCCAGTGGCTGCTTCAGACAATCCCGATCCCATTGGGCTGTCGCCAGCAGACGCGATGCAAAAACCTGTGGTTGCCGGTGGGGCTAGCGCGAGTTCGAACGCAGGCAAGTCGCCTGCGGAAATGATTCAGGACCTGCAACAGATGTACCAACAACGCCGAGTTCTCCAGGAGCAGCAGAACCAAGCCGCGAATCCCGGACAAAAGCCTCCGGGCAATTAAGGCCTGGTTCTCTCACCCACGCTCAGCCTGCGCGCGCGATCATATCTCTCCGACACTTATTTCGCTAAAGGGTTTCCACGCGCAAGCTCAGAAATCGGATTACAATATGGCTCGCAGGCGGGCAAGTCTGTGGGGAACCGCAAGAGGCACAGGGTCCCTGTGAAGTGCCAGCGCAAAAAATAATCCGTCACCGTGCGATGGGCGTCGATCTCGCGTTCAAGTATCTACCGCTCGATGAATCTTTCCAGAGAATTCTCATGCAGGGCGGACGACCTCCCCCAGGATGAGATTAATGATCGATGCTTCAACAATGTGAGGGGCTGCCTCTCTGGAGATAAAATCGTGTCAATGCCAGCTTCCTGCTACAAGATCCATTGTGCGGTGCCTCTTCTGATTTTGTTCCTTCTCGCCTTTGCGGGTGCAGGCATCGCTCAAACTCCCGCCGCTGCCCCGCCGGCAATTCTTCTGGGGACCGCGTGGTACCCCGAGCAGTGGCCAGAGTCGCGATGGGAGAGTGATCTAGCCTTGATGCAGCAGGCTGGAATTCACATGGTCCGCGTCGGAGAGTTTGCCTGGAGTCGAATCGAGCCTGAGGAAGGGCACTACGACCTGGACTGGCTGGATCGAGCTATTACCGCTGCCGGAAAGCACAACATTTACACTGTCATAGGTACCCCGACCGCAGCGCCGCCGGCGTGGCTTACGCAGAAATATCCCGAGACACTGCGAGTGTCTGAAGATGGTCGCCAGGCCCAACATGGCAATCGCCAGCATTTCAACTGGGCGAATCCGAAATATCGCGAGATGGCGCGCAAGATTGCCGAGGTCATGGCCAAGCGGTTCGGACACAATCCGTATGTGCTAGGCTGGCAGATTGACAACGAGTACGCCGACGTCTCCTTCGACCCTCAAACCAAAGCTCAGTTTCAGCTGTGGCTCAAGGCTCGCTACGGCTCGCTCGAAAACTTGAACGCTCGCTGGACCACCGCCTATTGGAGTGAGAGCTATACCGCGTGGGATCAGATTCCCATTCAAGTGGGCTACGGCAACCCGGGTTTGTTGCTCAGTTGGATGCGCTTCGTCAGCGATACCTGGCGGAGTTATCAGAAGAATCAGTTGGAGGTGATCCGCGCCAATTCCGATGTGCGTCAATTCATCACCACCAACACCATGGGCTGGTTTGATGGTTACGACCACTACACTGTCGAGCAGGACCTGGATCTGGCGGCGTGGGACGATTACGTCGGCGAAGGCCACCTCGACCCCATGCGGAATGGCGCCGCACACGACCTGACCCGCGGATTCAGACAGAAAAATTTCTGGGTGATGGAGACCCAGCCTGGCAACGTAAATTGGGCGGACATCAATAATTCGCTGGATAAGGGCGAAGTGCGCGCCATGGCCTGGCACGCCGTGGGACACGGTGCGGACACGGTCAGCTACTGGCAATGGCGAAGCGCGCTAAATGGACAGGAGGAGTACCACGGTACACTGCTCGGCGCTGATGGCACGCCCGTGCCTCTGTATCCGGAAGTTGCACAAGTGGGTAAAGAATTTCAGAAGGCCAGTTCCGCATTGGCCGGCACTTCCATCAAGTCCGAAGTGGCCATCCTTCATTCCTATGAAAGCCGCTGGGCCATTCAATGGCAAAAACACAACAAAAAATACAGCCCACAGGATGAAATTGTGAGCTTCTACGCACCTTTGCGCGCCATTGCTCAATCGGTGGACATCGTTCCACCGACTGTCCCGCTGAGCCAGTACAAACTGGTGGTCGCACCCGGCCTGAACGTGCTCTCGGATGCAGCGGCCCAAAACCTCATCGCCTACGTACAAGCTGGGGGGCACCTCGTATTGGGGCAGCGTTCCGGCATGAAGGATGACGACAACGCTCTTCAACCGCAACGTCAGCCAGGCCCACTCGCCGACCTGCTGGGAGGCCGCGTTGAGCAATATTACGCGCTGACAGCGCCTGTCCCAGTGGAAGGCCAGTGGGGAAATGGCGAGTGCCTGTTGTGGGCAGAATTGCTGAGCACAAAAGACAGCAGCGTCAAAGTGTTGATGCGCTATCGAAAAAGCAACGGCTGGCTGGATGGACAACCTGCCGCGATTACGCGAAAAGTGGGGAAAGGTCGATTTACCTACATCGGGGCGTGGCTGGATCCGAAAACCATGGCCCAAGCTGCGAAATGGATGGCAGAGACCAGTGGAGTGAAGCAGGCATTCGGCCCTGTGCCCGCCGGAGTCGAAGTTTCTCCTCGGTACGGGGAGCGCGGCACCGTCTATGTGATGATCAATTTCTCCAAGGAGCCACAAACCATCAATCTTCCTGCCGCCATGAAGGATGTTCTAGAAGGCGGCTCCAAGCGAACAGTGACCCTGCCGGTCTATGGAGTCGCGGTGCTTTCAGAGGCCATGTGAGTACTCGTGTTTTTCGTTACGGCATGGCTTCAGC
>JBAVHY010000419.1:0-10942 GCA_049686315.1 Candidatus Acidiferrum sp.
GGGGCTGGGCCATTCCCTGTGCGGGGACGCAAGTCTACGCGCCGCGTTACCGTTCGGAATGGTTGAGCAAGATCAGGGAACCTGGTGTGCGCCGGCGGGCAGAACTTTACTACCAACAACTCGACGCGCTGCGGCTTGTCCGCCAACAAGCCCGGAAAGAGCTGCTGGCCGAGGCGAGGAAGCACCGTGCGACGAAGTTGCTACGCCAGATTCCTGGTATTGGTCCGCTTCGGGCAGCTCACTTGGTGGCGTTGATGCAGACGCCTCATCGGTTTCGCACCAAGCGGCAACTGTGGAACTACAGCGGGCTGGGGTTGGAGACCCACGACAGCGCACAGTACCGCGTCGTGGAGGGACAGCTACAACGCTCGAGGAAACCCGTCACACTGCGCGGTCTCAATGACAACCACAACCACGACCTCAAAGATATTTTCAAGGGTGCGGCGATGAGAGCCAGCACCGCTGCTGGACCGCTACGCGATTTCTACGAGGCTTTGCTGGCTAAGGGAAGGAAGCCCACGATGGCGCGCTTGACCTTGGCGAGGAAGATTGCCGCGATCACGTTGATCGTCTGGAAGAAGGAGGTACGTTTCGACGCCAACTATTTGAAACAACAAGCAGCTTGAGCGTCTCTGGCAAAGAGTCCGTTCCACCTGGGAACTATTCCTGGGCGGTAGCCGTCGGGTTCTTGAGACGCTCGGATTCGAGGGGAAGCATCCATCGTAGAAGTCAGGCCCGTGCTTCAAAACACGCGAGTCTCCGAGGCCACCCTATGCCCTCTCGGACAATCCAAGAAAGCCATAGGCCACGAGTCTCAGATAGGACCATGCGTTGCCACTCATAAAGTGGATAACTGTCAGGCTTGATGTTTCAGAAACGAATGGCGCCGTCGCAACAAGGGTATGGAACCACAGGGGGGAGAAAACGTTCCTGCGCGTCACACGCCGGAGCGAGATAAGCGACTCGGCCTTAGGAAGACCACTCTCGAATCGAGAGTGCCACGTTCAAACAGTTGGGCTGAATGCCGAGACTAAAAAAGTGTTGGCACCGAGCCCGAGGAGAGATATTTCTCTTGACATTCCCTTTAATAGGACATTCCCTTTAATAGGACTTTCTACGCTAACCTTGCCCGCATCCGGAATGTAAACAAGGGCTGAACCGCGTCGGCTGGGCACCCCCGGGCCGAAGCCTGTCGCAGCACTGTCGGTATGCAGACTCTACCCTGCACTTCATCGGTCAATTGACGGTTTCTCAGGCAAAGATCTTGAACCAACCTCTTCTCTTATGTGCACCTAGCGCGCCTGCTACCCATTCCAAAGGTTTGGAGCGACACATGCCGGGTATGCATCCCGAGAACGGCTAACCATTTCTATGAGAAGGAGGAACAACATGACATCGGCCATGTTTCGCAATCTGAAGAATGACCCGCCTGGCAATCTCCCGCCACTCAGCCTGTGTCGGAGATTCCGCTGCGGTTCAACTCTCAATAGTCAATTCGCCAAGTTCTTGTTTTTCCTCTCGTTCGTCGCACTCTTTGCTCTTCAAGCGACAGCGCAGAACACTCTGCCTCCGCCGCCACCACCGCCAGCGGTTCCGTCCGCTTCGACGGCTCCGGCGCCGGGCCCAACGCTCCCTTCGAAACAGTTGGAAAACCTCGTCTCCAGAATCGCGCTTTATCCCGATCCCTTGTTGGCACAGATACTCACGGCGTCCACATTCTGGAACGAAATTCCCGAGGCTGCGTTGTGGGCGAACGAGCACAGCAGTCTCAGGGGAGATGCATTGGCAGATGCAATCCGCGCGGACAATTTGCAATGGGACCCGAGCGTATTGGCGCTGCTACAATTTCCGTCGGTCCTGAACATGATGGCCCAAGATCCCACCTGGACCGAACAGCTGGGTAACGCGGTTCTATCGCAGCGCGCCGAGATCATTGATGCCGTTCAGCGGCTGCGTAAACAGGCACGCAAATACGGCTACTTGCGAACGAATCCATACTGTACCGTCATCGAATCCGGGCCCTATGTTGAAATCCTGCCGGTCAATCCGGCCTACATCTATGTGCCCATCTACGATCCGTTTGTCGTATTTGCGCCACCGCGTCCCGGGTTTGTAATCACAGGCGCGATCGGCTGGAATCCGGCCGTCGTGATAACTGTGGGATTCTTTCCGTGGGGATGGGCGCACCCCTATTTTGCATGGGGCGCGCACGCCATCATCTTCGATGAAACGCCATGGAATCGCCACTGGCTGAATCGAGGCTACTACGTTCATCCGTACGCGCATCCTTGGGTGCGACGCATGGGACCTCGCGTGGAGATGCATCCAGCTCTACGCCGATAAAAAGCAGGTTCTAGCCCAGGACCCTGCGCCCGTACATCCCTCAGCTTGGCGCGGGGATCAGTGGTTCCTCCCTCGGGTAGTGGGCCATCCGTTGGCCCACTACCTGCAGGGGGGATTTGCTGGAGCGTGATTCGTCGGCCAGCTCACTTTGATGGCGGTGCGCCTTATGATGAAATAACTGGCCTAAGTTTCCGGCGGTACGCCGGGCTGCTTGTCGTCTGCTGACTCGCACGGCCTCCAGAAAGGCGAGGTGCCACGACAATGCGTACCCTCATGGGATTTCTGGTTCTGTTGCTATGTTTGACGCCAGCGGCTGTCGACTTGCCTCTTGGGTCGCGGCAATCAACGGGGCAAGTGGATGCTCAGAAGCAGGCTTGGAACATTCTTGTGGAAGGAGCACACGGCTCGAACATGGATAAGCGCGCGAATGCCATCCAGGCGCTGGGCCTAGACTCCGGAGACCCGGCGGCGGTGCAATTGGCAGAAGACGCGCTCGGGGATAAAGAAGCGTACGTGCGGGCCGCAGCAGCCAAAGCTCTGGGCCCACTTGGTTCCCCCGAATCCGTACCAAAGTTGCAAAACTTGCTGACGGATAAAGATATCTCCGTCGCGCTCGCTGTCGGTCACGCTCTTGTCCAGCTTAAGAGCAACTCGGGATACGACGTCTATTATTCGCTTGTCGTTGGCGTGCGGAAGGGCAGAACATCACCGATTACCGAAGAAATCAATCAAATGAAGACCCCGTCGAGGGCCGTCCGGTTTGCATTTGATCAGGGTGTTGGCTTCCTACCTTACGGAGGATATGGGATGGAGGCCCTGCATGCCTGGAAGAAAAGAAGCACTGCGCCAACGCGGGCTGCTGCCGCGCGAGAATTAGCCGGCGACCCGGACCCGCGCAGCGGCCAGGCACTTGCGAAAGCCGTATCCGATAAGGACTGGAGTGTCCGGGCGGCGGCAATCGAAGCAATCGCCAAGCGCGGAGATCCAGCTCTGCTTGTGGACATCGTGCCTGCAATGTCAGACAGGAAAGATGTTGTGCGCTATTCAGCCGCCGCCGGAGTGCTTCGGTTGGATCGGATCGCGCAAGAAAACGGGAGCAGGCCGCACTGACGACAGCCGGCGGCCCTTTCATGTATGTTGGTTTGGGAATGTGCGATCTTGCAAAGGCGCACGCTCTATTCGCAAAAGTACGAAGCGGGTCCCAGAGCCGCCGCTGAATCCTCTCGATTTGCTTCGAGTATTCCGGTTTGAGAAGGCTGGTTGGAACTACAACGTCTTCAGCACTACTAACGTGAGATCGTCAGCAAGCACACTTGTTCCCTGAAATCCGACGACCGAAGCGTGAATGGTTTCGATGACTTCGCCGGGACTTTGTTGCAGATGAGAACTCACGATGCTAGCGAGTCGCTTTGCAGAATATTCTTCTCCTGCCGGATTCTGGGCCTCGACAACACCATCTGTGAACAGTACAAGCACATCTCCAGTCTGCAGATTGACCAGTTCGCTCTCGTAGCCCGCTCCTAGAAGCACACCCAGCACGGGTCCTCCTTTGTCTAGGGGAATCGGGTCTCGCCCGTCGCGAATCACGAGCGGCGGATTGTGGCCGGCGTTTGTATATTCCAGACAACGCGCCCCCGGTTGGAGCTTTCCATAGAAGAGAGAGATGAACCGATCCCCACTCGTGATCTGATGGACTACGTTGTTAAAGCTGCCTACTAGATCATTCGTGCGCGGGAATCGCGGGGCATCCATGCGCAGGGCCACTTCAATGGAAGGCATTAGCAGACCGGCCGCAACCCCTTTGCCAGATACGTCAGCGATAACCAAACCAATCTCTCCGTCCGGCAATTCGATGAATCCATAATAGTCTCCGGCCACGATTTTGGCCGAATACATTCGTGCCGCAAATTCGAAGCCAGGTACTGTGGGAATCGATCGAGGCAAAATGTCCCGTTGCACCTCTGCCGCCAACTGAATCTCTTTGGCAAGCTCGTCGCGTTGCTTTGCGGCTAGCTCGGCCAGCCGTTTCCGCTGCGCACTTAACTGATTCAGGACGACTACAACCAAGATATATCCAAGAAGAGTAGCGGCCTCCCTTGGTACGCGTCCGACCCCGGCTTCATGCATTGGACTCAGAAGGTTGTGCAGCACTAAACAAAGGACCGAAAATGCGAGGCTTACGCGAAGGGGATGGACCAGAGCGCTCAATGCCAGCGGCAAGAAATACAAAGGTGCCAAGGAAAACAACGCCTCGGATTTGTCCGCATAGCCAACTGCGCAAATCCCTACAAGCACCACGAAAGTAAGAACCAGGATGTTCAGTCGTTCATCGACATAAGGGCCCCCCGTTGTGACCCTGCGAAAAACATTCGACCATCGCGAGAACTTCAAGGATCGCATTGACCGGGACTATCTCACGAATCGTCACCTGTCGCCATGCGGAACTTGAGTCGCAAGATGTCAACTACTAGTATCGGCGTTCGAGGTACCGCCAAAGCAGAAGGGTCAACAGGATCGTAGCTCCCGCGACCGCTTCAAATGCCGATGCAGAATTGGTCCACCCGGGCATTCGTATATTCATCCCGAGGAAACTTGAAATCACTAGCGCCGGCAATACCGCTGTGCCTAGCAGCGTGAGAGCTCGCATCGCCGCCGTGTGCTCATTGGCAACACTCGCAAGATAGAGGTCCAAGATTCCCGCGAGCCGATCTCGTTCTCCGGCAATCGTATCCAGGTCTTCGGCGAGGTGGTGGTAAATATCCCGCAAAAAGGGCGTAAGATCACTCCCAATCACTTCACTTCGAATATGTTGGAGCCGAAATGCAACGTGCCGCATGCTTAATAACGCGCGCCGGAGCCCTATCAGCGTGCCCCGAAGCTCGTTAATTTGTTCTGGCACATTATGTTCCGTTCGGCGGATAGCCCGCCCCTGTAAGGTGTCGATGCGTACTTGAATTTCATCCAGCAGCGGCAGATAAGAATCGACAACGCCGTCTATCAGTCGATAGAGCACCTCATCCGGACGAACGTCGTTGCCTCCCTGGCGTAAGGCCTCGACCGCAGGAACTGGACCGGAGTAGACTGTGATCAGAAATTCAGACCCAACAAACAAACTCAGATCACTTACCGTGAGCAAGTTATTGGTCTCCAGGACCAAAGTCTTCAAGACAATGAGAAGGTATCGGTCCCCCACCTCGACTTTGGCGCGTTGCCCAGCCGTACGGCACTCCTTGACGTGTACGGGATGCAGCCGGTATCGCTCGGCCAATCGATCCAACTCGTCTGTTTTTGGATCACCGATGTCATGCCACACCAGGGAACCACTCTCACTTTCCCCTGGACGACAACCCGATGAAGCCACAGAACGTTCACCGTTGTGTGTCACCACGCTTCCACCGTCCTTCCGACGGAGATCGCACTCTGCCGACGAGAGCGTCCGCGAACAGTTTCCTGCATCTTCATCGGCGAATCGCAGGCCATCTGCAACTGCTGCTTGCAAAAGTCCACGATTCGCGATTCCGCCCAAAAGCGTTCATCGCCGGCGCATCGCGAAACGAAACCGCAGTGACCACCATATCGAGTCGCGATCAGAGAAATGAATGGATTGTCCAGAATTGCCGGGTCGCAGAAAGAAGCAAAGGGGATGATCGGATCATCCTGCGCTGCGATGATGAGAGTCGGGATGCGAATCCCGGTGACCACGAGCTTTGCACTTGTTTGATAATAACAATCGGCTGCGTTCAGGTACCCACCCGCTGGCGCTGTAATGGCTTCGTCCCACTCGCGTAGCCTCTCGATTTGGTCCAGGGCTTCAATGCTTTAGCGCTCGGGAAACAGCCCCGCCTTCCGCTGGAGCAATCGTCGATACCTCATCAGAAAATACCGCTCGTAGAGAATATTATGTGGCTGGGCAATTGCGTCTGCTGCCGCCGCGGGATCGATGCTCGGGCAAACCGCACAAATGCCTCGAAGTTCTGAGGGCGCATAGGAGCGGAGCTCGCCTGCCATTTTGAGTACCAGGTTGCCGCCCAAGGAGTATCCCGCAAAGAAAATCTCAGAGAGTGCGTCCCTTTCGATCAGCTCCTCGAGAACCGCACGATAGTCTCCCGAGAGCCCTGCATCGTAGAGCGTCGGCGTCAGGTGTTCGGTGCCGCCGCAATTGCGCTGATTCATCCGCAGGACGTTAAACCCAGAAACAAAACTCTTTTCGGCAATCCCCAACATGTAGGGCGACTCACTTGACCCTTCGAGCCCATGAACGAGTACAAGCGTCGGATGGCGCTGCCGATGACGCTGCCAATGGCATTTCGCCAGAAGCTTTGTTCCGGGCTCAACGTCAAACAAGCGGCCTGTGGCTGTAGGTAGGCGTGACAGTTTGCGCGGCCAAACCGCTGCCATCGCCGTCGCCACGTGAGGGTTGCGGAGCAGTGGATGTGGTTCGAAAGCCCTCATCGGAGAGCGGAGGGCATTCTCTGCATGAGCCACCGATTGTGGTGTGCGCTCCCCCGTGACACGAAATAGCTGAGTCTCGCTCATATCTCATTGGCTCCGGCTGAATTCTTTCCCTGGCGTCCCCCCCTGCTTCATGAGCAACCGCATCCCATCTTTGCTCGCCACACTCTAGGCGCCTCGGTTCATGCGAGTGTGCGAGAGGCTACTGATCCTGCTCTGTATTTGCTTGATGACAATCGGGACCACTGAAACAGGATTGAGCTGCGACTCGGCGAGGACAATCAGCAGACGATGAAACGCCTCAGACAACAGGATCCGGGCGCTCGTACCGAGCGCGCGCAGCCTTGGCTCTAAGAAATCCATTCCTCTGTCGATCAATTGCAAAAAAATCAGGGAAAAGCCAACTAGTAATAACAGCACTACGAACGCAAAGCTGAAGAACAAGAAAAGGGTGAGCAGTTCTTGTACAAAGTACATGCGTGCTGCAAGAATCAGTACCAATACTGTCAAAATCCATTTCCAAGTCCGCTCCCAATGCATGGCTCATCCTCCTTCCCATTGCTTCACTTCTCGAACTGTCACTTCCCGCTTTAGGCTGCGTATCCTGCGTGCATCTGCGCTGCTTGCTGCCACGGCTCCGGCAGAGGTGTGGTTGCTTCTTCCTCTTTTTGGAAAGTCAGCCTTCCGGTTGGACCGTCACGATCAACGCGCAGCAGGTCTCCTGCCTTAACCTGTTCGGTCGCCAGTAGGGTGGCCATTGGAGAGACAAAGTGTCGTTCAATCGCCCGCTTCAGGTGTCTCGCCCCGTACCGTTGGTCCGTCCCCTCACTCAGCAGAAACTCCCGGGCAGGGTTGGTAACACGGAACCACAGCGGCCCCTTGTTCGTGTGCAGCAGTCGACGGCGCACCATACCCAGTTCAATCTCCAGAACCTCTTCGAGTTGTTCATGTTTAAGTGGATGAAACACTACGACCTTGTCCAGCCGGTTCATAAATTCCGGGGAAAACTTCCGCCTTGCTGCCTCTTTTGCCGTTCGTTCCACTTTCTCGTTCAATCCAGCTTTCGGTTTATTGTCCGGCTGCACAAAACCCATCCCGCCCGTCAGCTGTTCGGTGATCTCGCTTCCGCCAAGGTTCGACGTCATAAAAATCACCGTGCGCGATAAATCCACTCGACGGTTATCCCCCAGGGTCAGGTTGGCTTTGTCCAGCATTCCCAGCAAAAGTTGCCACAGCGCATCGCTCGCCTTCTCAATCTCGTCAAACAGAAGAAAGCTCAGCTTCAGTTTGTCCGTGTGGCTTGCTGCCAGGGCTTCCTGTGTAATCTGCGGACGCGTCTCCCTGTGTCCCATGTATCCCGGCGGCGATCCGATGAGCTTGGCAATCTCATGCGAATGCTGGAATTCCGCGCAGTCCACCTTGATTACGGCCCTGGGGTCCCCGAACAGAATTTCTGCCGCAGCCTCGACGATGCGAGTCTTCCCCGAACCCGTCGGACCCAGAAACAGCAGGTTCCCGACGGGCCGCCCTGGCGAATTCAAACCCGTGCGAAAGACTTGGTGCAGCTCTACGACAGCCCGGACAGCCTCGTCCTGGCCGACGATTTTCGAGCGCAATGCGGTCTCGAATTGGAGTGATTCGCGACTGCGAAGTGTGGGATCAAGAAGTTTCATGTGGGTGCTCATGGCTGCCTCCCGATGAATCTCCTCCGGGCACGAAGCAGTCCAAGACCACAATGTTCGCGTTGAGGGTGCGAAGTTCTAGATGGGCCGGGAGTTAACTCAACAATGCAGGATGTTCCGGGAGCCTAGTTGGGCTGAGTTATCCAGGCGGGCCGTCGCTATTCCGACGCGGCTGTCGGAGTTTACACAGGGCGCTCGATGCCCAACTTCTTCATCTTAGTGATCAGGGTCGTTCTCTTCAGCCCAAGCCGTGCGGCGGCACCATGGGGGCCGCCGAGTACCCCATCTGTCTCGCGGAGCACACGCAGGATATGCTCGCGCTCCGCGGCGGCGAGAGTAGGTTCCTCAGTCGCCTTGACTTCGTCTTCAGGAACCTGCAACTCAGCTAGAGGGGCACGGAGCACCGAGCCCGGTGAAAGAATCACGGCTCTCTCGATAAAGTTTTCCAGTTCGCGTACATTGCCCGGCCAGTGCCATCGCGTAAAAGCATGCATCGCCTCGGACGGAATCGTTTCAATTTGCCGATTCATCCGCCGGGCGTGTTTGTCCACGAAATGACGCACGAGCAGAGGGATATCCTCGGCTCTCTCGCGCAGGGGCGGTGTTGTGATCGGGAAAACTTTGAGCCGGTAGTACAGATCGCTCCGGAATTGGCGCTCTGCAACCATTTTGCCCAGGTCGCGGTTTGTGGCGACCACGAGGCGTACATCAACAGGAATCGTTCGCGTGCTTCCCAGTCTTTCAAATTCCTTTTCTTGGAGTGCCCGGAGGAGCTTCGGCTGAAGTTCGAGGGGAAGATCGCCGACCTCATCGAGAAACAGCGTTCCTCTGTGGGCTAACTCCAACCGCCCGATCTTCTGCGTGATCGCGCCGGTAAACGCGCCCTTCTCATGTCCAAAGAGCTCGCTCTCGAGCAGCCCGGAAGGAATGGCAGCGCAGTTTAGTTTGACGAAAGTTCGTTCACGCCTCGCACTCAACTGGTGAATCGCGCGCGCAATGAGTTCCTTTCCTGTCCCGGTTTCCCCCAAGATAAGAACTGTTGCGTCCGTGGGTGCCACGGTTTCGACAAGCTTAAGAACGCTCTTCAGCTGGTGAGTCTTGCCTACGATTTCCCCAAAGCTGTTGTTGGTGTGGAGTTCTTCCTCCAGGTAGTGTTTCTCCTGGTTCAGTCTGTCGCGCAATTCCGCAATCTGGCGGAATGCCAGAGCATTGTCCACCGCGATGCCCACCCGGCTGGCAATCTGACCGAGCGCGTAGGCATCGTTTTCCGTGAAGGCTGCTTCGCGGCGGCTTGCAACTGCCAAAACACCGAGAACGCGGTCACGACTGACAAGCGGGAGCCAACACGCAGACTTGAGGCCCGCGGCTAAGAAATATTGGAGAGTCTCGCGTTTAAAGCGGCCGGAATCTAGCTGCGCCAAAACCAACGGCTCTCGACTACGAAATACCCATCCAAGGGGAGACCCTTCTGCAGGAACCGGAATTTCTTTCGTGACGAGGTCTTTTCCATAGGCAGCGTCAAATAGTTGCAGGCGGAACTCATCAGTCTCGGAATCATGCAAAGCCAGGCTGGAAAAATCATGGGGCACCACTTGCCGGATCGCAGCTGAAACTGCAGACAGCAACGTGCCAATTTCCAGGTTTGACAGTAGAACATGGCTGAGCTCCGACAACAGAGCTTCTTCCGCTCGCTTGCGTTCCGTTAAATCCTGCGTCACTTTCGCAAACCCGGAGAGCTGCCCGTTCGAATCCCTGATTGCCGTGATCACCACGTTCGCCCAAAAGCGGGAGCCGTCCTTGCGGATTCGCCAGCTCTCGTCTTCAAAACGTCCCTTGGACACAGCCACGCGTAGGCCCTCCTCAGGTCTGCCGCGCTCGATATCTTCTGCGGTGTAGAAGCAGGAGAAATGACGACCAATGATTTCTTCGGCTGCGTATCCGGTGATTCGCTCCGCACCAGCATTCCAGGTCGAAACGCTGCCCTCCGGATCGAGCAGCAAGATGGCATAATCTCGCACGCTCTCGACTAGCGACCGCAACTGCTGCTCGCTTTTACGCAGCGCCTCCTGGGCCAGCTTTTTTTCGGAGATGTCATAAATGACGCTGAACACGGCTCGACCTTCTGCCGTCTCCACAGGGCTGAGCATGATGTCGACCGGGAATTCACTTCCATCCTTGCGTTGTCCGTAGAGTTCTACCCCAACTCCCATCGGGCGCATGCGAGGTTCCGCGTGGAAGTTTTTGCGGTGGGAGGGGTGAGCGCCTCGAAATCGCTCGGGAACCAAAGACTCAACGGGCTGACCAAGTAACTCCGCGCGGTGGTAACCAAAGAGCTTCTCAAGCTGCGCATTTGCGCCAGTTATTCGTCCGTCCTGATCGGTTACGACAATGGCGTCGGGGGAGGATTCCAGAAGAGTTTCAAATAGCATCCGAGGATAGTATTCTCTCGCGTCCCCAGCTGAGGC
>JBAVHY010000420.1:0-13247 GCA_049686315.1 Candidatus Acidiferrum sp.
AGTGTTTTGCCTGCGTGCATCTGTCACCTCTCCACTTTACGCATTTGCTGTTCTCTGAAGACTTTCCGTTGCCCTTGAAAGTGAACGCCGAGGTGACGCCCCCCTTGAACAACCCCTGTGGTTCGCCAAAACTCCAGCCCACCGTGAAATCAATAACATAGCTGCGGCCATCTCACCACCGTTGTGTTATAAATCCTGACCATGTTTAGCCTCGTCGGGATCTGCTTCGGAATGCTGGGCCACCTCTTTCGCGGACGGCAAAGTCTACTTCTCGAGAATCTCGCTTTGCGTCAACAACTCCTCGCGCTGAAGCGCCGGCATCCTCGCCCGAGCCTTGGGCTTTTCGATAAGCTCTTCTGGGTAATCGCTCGGCTGGTCTGGTCAGGTTGGAAACAAGCTCTCCTCGTCGTCACACCTGAAACTGTCGTCCGCTGGCACCGGGCAGGTTTTCGTATGTACTGGAGACTGATCTCCCGAGTTCGGACGCAGGTTGGAAGAAGACCGACGTCAAAGGAGGTACGGGATTTGATATTCCGGATGGTTGCTGAGAACCCAACCTGGGGAGCGCCGCGGATCCATGGGGAACTACGCATGCTCGGTTTTGAACTTTCCGAGAGAACGATCTCGCGTTGGATGAAACGAGCGCCGAAAGACCCTGACCGGTCCAAGCGCTGGCTGGCCTTCCTTCGAAACCATCGGGAAGCGATTGCGGCCATGGATTTCTTCACCGTGCCAACGATTACGTTCGGCGTGCTCTACTGCTTCTTCGTCATCAGTCATGATCGGCGGCGCATCCTGCACGTTAACGTCACGAAGCATCCGACGAGCGGTTGGATCATCCAGCAGTTGCGGGAGGCGTTTCCCTTTGAAGCCTCTTACAAATACCTGATCTTTGATCGCGATCAGAAGTTCGGGTTCGAGGTAATCGCAGCGGTGAAAGCGACAAGGATCACTCCCAAGAGAACTTCATTCCGAAGTCCGTGGCAGAACGGTGTTGTTGAGCGTTGGGTGGGAAGTTGCCGGCGCGATTTTCTGGACCACATTGTTGCGCTGAACGAGCGCCATCTGATGCGAATACTCTCAGAATATGTTCGTTACCACCATGAGGACCGCACGCATCTCGGACTCGGGAAGGGGACGCCGAGCGGCAGAAGTCGTTCGGTAGCTTCGGGTCAGGTCGTTTCTCAGGAGCGATTGGGAGGCCTCCACCACCGCTACGATCGAGCTGCCTAGTCCGAACCAACTCTCTGCCCATCCTTATATATATATGTGCTACACGAGCACATGGTTTCCTCCCCTCCAGAGTCTGCGTGCTCTGTGGAAGCAATGATTACATTCAGGCCTGCTCTACCGAGAAACGCTTCGTTTTTCGTCGCAGCTGAAGTTTTGGCGAGCCAAGACGCGTTCGTAGGAATCGTCTTTGCCCGCCGTCCAAACTACCCTTCCCTATCGAAAACCGCCACGTCCTTCGTCGCGGCTGAAGATTTGGCGAGTGACAGCGGTCTTATTTCGCTGTGCACGAACTGTGCGCGAATCGAACGTTTTCATTCCATTCGGGTTACTCTTGAGCGAAAAGCAGATTCCCCGATTTGCTGGAAACGTTAGCATTTAGAAGTAGCGGATGAAGCGGTTGGAGTCGAGTTGCGTGCGCCCAAGGCAGGCGCGCTACCAGGCTGCGCTACGCCCCGACAGTGACTGCTCTACTCATCCTAACGCACTTTCCAACTTTACTCCTAATCCCAGTCATCATTTTTGGCCTCACTGTGCCAAAACTGAGCCAAATACTTTTACTGAATCGTGGTTATGCCAGAATCCAGCGGCATCTTGTTGGCTTGGCGGTTCAATTTCTCCAAAGCCTCTCGCTTCATCTGCAATTTCATCTGCGAATACTTCTTGAAGACCTTTGCGTCGCCTTGTCCATGAACTCCGGCAGAAAACCACCATTGGCGGAGGAATGGTTCAACGGCGAAAATCTAAATCGGAAGTTTCTGGGTGTTCCGAATTTGAGCGCGCAGGACTTGGCGGATGAAGTGGCACGCTTGCCGAACTTCCGGCAATGCCAGGAAACAGTGGACTTCCTTGCCCTTCTTTTGCGTGGTCACGACACCAGCCGCACGAAGCGTTGCCAGTTGCACGGAAACGTTGGGCATAGGAATGCCGAGTTCCTTCTGCAGTCCAGAGACCGTGTAGCTTTTCTTGCCCAATAGATCCAGAATGCGCAACCTCGTGGGGTTAGCCAGCGCCTTGCATATGCGCACCTGCATTTCCAGGAGCTTGCTATCGGCGCAGCCCTTTGCTTCTTTCGGCATGAATTCTTCCATTCGGATGCTAATCTGTGCTGCCATCAATCTTAACCTCGCTGGTTGTAGTTTGAGAAATCGCATTGCCAGTGATGATCGCGCGCAGAAGAATCATTGGCGTTGGACCAGTGGTCGCCAAATAGATGTGACCGATCAAGAAGGCCAGGAAGAAATATGCGCCCAGCGTATGAGCAGGGCCTAGAAATCCAAGTCCCCCCACCTTGTTGAGAAACAACGGCCAGCGATCCGCTCCCCACAGAAGTACTCCTGTAACCATCTGAAATGGCAACAGAATGTTCAGAAGGATCAGGTAGGTAATCTTTTGGAGCGGGTTTAGCTTGCGACGTGGATCTGTTTCCAGCGGATGACTCTCGCCCTTGAAGACCCCGTAAAGGTAAAAACGCGCCTGACGGATGGCTGCACCGGTGAAGTCTTCCGCGCGAGGGAGGAAATGGTGATACTTTTCCGCCGTCAGGTGATAGAAGATACCCAAAAAAGCATTAAGAATCAGTGCCCACCCGACCCAGGAGTGCCACCTTAGCGCGTTGGCCATGGAGCCGAGTACTCGAAAGCGGTCAGGATAATGGATAGCCAGACCCGTGAGGATCAGAAAGATCATGGCCAGGGCTTGGAGCCAATGCCAAATCCGCTCGTGAAGAGAATACAACTGAGCCGACGAGTTCATAGGTAGGCTCCGATCAAACGCAAAATGGCATGCGACAAACTGAACAAGGCAGCGCCAATCACCATGAGCCAGCCTAGCCACTCGATCCATAAGACCCGGCTGTTGCCGACGATATAGAAAGACCCGAGCAGTTGCTTGTTATCAAACCTCGGCTCTTTTCCCTCAAAGTTCACCACACGGGTTTCTTTGCCCCGGTAATACACAGGCACAGCCTTGGGAAGGAAGGAGTTCAAATCGACAGCTCGGCGCAAAATGCTATTCTTCGCGTGGCACGCGGTGCACTCCTTGATCGCCTGACCTTTGCCCACAACGCTGTGGCTCATAGCCCAGGGAGCCACCTCGATCCGCAATTCAGGTTCGGCAACTCCCGCTTGTTCCTGCAGCAGCCCCTTCACCAGAGCGATCTTCTCTGGGGTGTCATAGACGGCTTGGGGAAGATCGATGATTCCTTCCTTGTCGGCGAAGGCTTTCAGGATTTCTGGCCGGTAGGTCCAATCGGCGCCGACGGGGCGTTCAGAAAAAAACGCCTGTTGCACCTGCCAGGTAAACACCGGCCTTTGCTTGCGTTTGTCGAACCAATAAACGCCTGTGATCAGATTCGTAGGGCGAATCTGCGGATTGTTATTCCTATCGGGCGTGGGGATGTAGGCCGGCAAATAACCGGTGACGGCAGAATCCGGATCGACAATGCTCCCGTCAATCCCGCGGAAGGTGATACGGCTCGTGCCAGTGTCCATCAGGAATGCCCAATCGTCGCTGCGATAAGCCCAAAAGTGGACTTCGGGAATGTGGCACGTCTGGCATGCCAGCGCACGAAAATGAACAGATTTGTATGGTAGAAAGGTGTGAATTTTTTCCGCATCGTGGCATTCGCCGCACCCTCGCATGGTGTTGTGTCGCGTAACGTTGACAGTCTCAGGAGGGATGTCGCCGCGAGCAAAGTTATGGTCGGGGCGTTTCAGATAAACCGCGATGTCTTCGCTGATGGGTTTGTAGCGAAGGTTCTTACCGGTGTCCTCATGCGGCATTCGCCCCGGGTTATTCGGTGAGAAATGGCAGTCGATGCAAATTATTCCCTTGGCAGCATGCGCGTCCCAGGGATAAGTCATTTTTTCCTTGCCGACAATATTGGGGGATACGGTGTCGCTGATCATTGCGCCGTCGTAGACCCATCCGCTCTTTTCGGTGCCGCGCATAATGTCGGCGTGCTGGATGGCTTTAATCGTCGTGGCATCCCGGGAAGTAAATCCGTGACACATGGCGCAGTTCTCGAGGGTAGGGTCGGCCAGATTGAGCGCTTCCTGCTTGACCGTGCCATCCTGGTTGAAGGAGGCTCGATTATAGACAAAGGTGCCGTTTTCTTGACGCGTTACAATTCCTGTCTCCGTCAGAGTTGCGTTGTTCGCCCAACGGAATTCTCCCGCGGCTAGTTCCTTCTTCCGAGCGGCGCGACTGGCTTTGGGAACATGGCAGAGGAAACAGTCGGCTTCACTCGTGCCACTCTTCTCCCAGTCCCATGGAATGACTTGGCCTTTTTCGCGTTCACGAATGCTGTAGCTGGGGTCTAACGGCCCTGCCGGCTTCGCAGCGGCCGTAAGAAACCGGCGGCCGTGTAGATCGTATTCAGAAATGCCTCCGCCCGTGTGGCAACCTCCGCACTTCGTAAGCCATTCGGGTTGACTCATGTCGGCATCGGATGGGTCCGTAATATCGGTGCGCGTGAGTTGTCGATTTGGGATCAGAGAGAATTTGCCAAACATACCGGGAGAAGAATTGAAGGGGGCGACGCCGTGGTTGGCCAGGAGATCACGATTCATTTCGCTCTTGCCCTGCTGGAAATGGAAACTGTCCGTGATGAAATTGTAGTCGTGACAGTCACCACCGCAGGTTTGCCTTGTACTGATGGGTTTTCCGGTCTCGAGCACGTTCCGGCCCCCGTCATCCTTGAGCACGAGCGCAGGATGAGCCAGTTTGGGTGTGCCTGCGTGTGAACTGCTCTGTTCGGCAGTGCCTGGCTGTTGCGGACGGCCAGCAGCGACAGCAACTGCCAAAGCGATTCCGAACACTCCTAACAGCACCTTCCGGGCCCCGTTTAGGATCTGGCCCGGCGGATGTATCCGGGAGCACATGTTGCGGGAATCTGACATGGTCTTCACTCCTGGGCGTGTGTCGAGATGCACGCGATTGCGCCCTGCCAAGAATCCTTACTTCCCGCAGGTTTCCGGCTGTGGCGAATCGACGGCGTGGTTATAGAGGAAGGTGAGCGCGTCGTTCAGTTGGCCGGGCTGCATATACTTTGAGAGTGGCTCGGTACCCTTCATGTGCTTGCCCTTGGCGAAATAGGTTTGCCACTGGGCCTGCGTCTTGGTGAGCGGAGTGATTTCGCCACCCTTCTCACCCTTGACGTGGCATGGCTTGCAGGTCTGCTTGAAGTAGAACTTGCCCTTGGTTTCGTTTCCCTTTTCGCCGGCTGAGAGCGAACCCAGCGGAATGAGCACGAGCATCGAGGCGAGGACAAGAAACGCCACGGGGATGATTTCGCGATATTTCCGTAATTTACCAGGACCCTTCATGTGTCTCTCCTTGCTGAATGTTTGTCTGCTTCTGGTGCAGCAGAAGGCTGGCCAAAATCCGCAGCAGCCAGGGCCGGCACTTTCGCCAGCTCCGGCCGCGGCAAGTTTAGAACCGCGCGGTTAGACCAACGGAGAACATGCGCGCGCTGTCGTAGGTTGGGAAGCCCATAATCGAAGGCGTATTCAGCGGTTGCGGGGCGCCCACATGCCAACCCGATCCGGAATAGCGATAGTTGTAGTCGATGTAGCTGGCTTTGAAGATGAAACGCTCGCTGATGCGGTGGGTCAGGTAGGTTTCATAGACTTCTCCGCGGGTATTCGTCTTTGGCGCAATGATGTCGTCCTGCGCCTGGGCAAAGTTGAACCAATACTTGCTGCCATGATTGAATTCGAAGCCGACTTTGGTGCGCTCGTCGTTCCCGAAGCGATAACGAACTCCGGCGAGCAACATATAGCCGTTGCGATCCACTGGAACCTCGAAGGGGTCGGACATGAGCCCGCCGAAGGGAGTCGTTTGGCCGTTCGGACGCGTGCCCGAATAATTCGCGCTACCATACAAATCGAAGGAGCCGGCTTTGCGCTCGACGTTTACGCCGAACAGGTTGATGTCCCCGAGATTCGCGGAGGGGGTGTAGCGCATGATGACCGGCGCGTTCACGGGATCGCCGGTCAACGGATTCCTGGTTAAGACCAGCAGGCCGTTGAAGCCATCGGTGACGTTGAAGGCGTGGGCATAGGTCGCTTGCACGAGCGTCTTGTCCGTGGTCCAAAGGTCGAGATTCGCTCCGATCAGTTGTGTATCCTGCAGACGGTCCTGCGGCATTTTCAGCAGGTTTCCGTTGCCAAAACCCGATTGGTAGCCGATGCCGTAGCACAGACGCCAAACCATGTTGTCGGTCAGGTTGTACCCGAGGGTGATGCCGTCGAATTGAAAGTCGATGAGAGCACCGGAGGGTGTTCCGCCGCGCAATTCATCGTTGCGAAAGTTCATCGGGGGGCCGTTGGTGGATGGCCGGCGCCCGATGGAGAGATAGAACTTGGAATCGGCGATTTTGTTCCAGCTGAAATAGGCGCGTTCGACACGAATCTGGTCCGAATTCGGAACCCCAGCGGTCGTGCCGTCCATGTTGAAGGTGTTCGGTTGGCCATTGAACACCTGCACGCCAGTGGAATCTCCGAAGACCTTGTACATGCCCAACACGGCGCTGTAGCTGATGTTGTTGGCGACGCGTCCGCTGAAGTCTAGCCGCAGGCGGTTGGTCAGGAGGTCGGGGGTGTTTGCCTGGTAGCCGGGAACATAGGTCGACGGCATGAGCAAGCCAAAGAGCTGTTGCTGCATGGCCGGAGGAAAGCTGGCCATGCCTTGCTTGAGTTGGCTGAAGGTCAGATTATTGGTGAACTGCAGGTAGCTGCCATAGTTGGCAGCCACGGTGTTGTTGATTTCATTCACGCTCGTTGGCATGCGCCCCAGGATGGGCATGCTGAACATGGTCTTGACCACCAGATTCTGCAGGGCCAGGCCATCATAGTGCGCAGGCACGTGACCGACGATAGTGTGTGCTTCAAAGCGGTAATCTCCCGAGAAATTCAGGCGGTCGAGGGAGTTCTTGACCTCGGCCTTCGAAACGCGAGTGTCCAGTTCGTCGACCTTGGCTTCCAATTCCTTGGACGAGGAAGTGCTCTCCTGCTGTTTCGCTTGTTGCTGGGCCTGTTGCTGCTTTTCCTGTGCTTCCAGGCGCTTCTCGAGGGCTGCGAGCGTGTGCTTGAGCTGTTCGATCTCCTGCTTCATGCCCGCGGTGTCTTCCTTTGCGGCGGGGGCCGCCGGCGCTGGGCTGGCGGGTGAGGCCGCAGGAGACTGAGCGAGCGTGGCAACTGCGGCGAGGAGCAAACAGAACGTTAGGATTAAAGACTTGGCCATTGTATTTCCTCCGTAGCTGCCCTGGATATTGCTTCCGGCGTGCTTTAGCTCTCGTGGGCGAGCCACTTTCACTGCATAAGAGTGTCCGGCAAGTTGGGGAATTCTGCGGTGAGGAAGGGCATACGTGAGAGTGACGTTCATCACAACACATATATAGTTATAAACATCTATAACTGTTTGACTGTCACACAGGTAAGGAGAAACGAAGCCGCATTCCGTTTCAGAGTGAAACAGTAAAGTGCAAAGTCCTCAGGGGCCCAATTCAAGTTACGGGCCTTACGTCAGGGCTGAAGCCCTGACCCCCTAGAAAGAAATGTTTACGATTCAACTGGACCTTCCTCTTGTGGCGGCGGTGCTATCTCAAACGGAGACCTGGTGCGCAGAGTGGATGCCAAGCTCAGCGGGCTTCCCGGCCTGCCAACCATCAACTACGGAGCAGCAAGCGATGCGGGGTTGGATGGCGAGGGCCGAGTGACGCAGGTGACGGCGAACCCCGTGACAGCCGTGAACTATAATTTGTATGGCTCACCGCCGCAAACGACTGTAACGTTTGGGTCGGGCGATTCGGACGTCTTCAATTACGACGCAAACACTCTGCGTATGACTCAATATCAATTCAATGTGAACGGCCAATCCGACAAAGGGACGCTCACCTGGAACGCGAACTCCACGTTGCGGCAGTTGGCCATCACCGATGCGTTTAACTCCGGGGACAACCAGACCTGTACGTACGGGTATGACGACCTAGTGCGGTTGGCCAGCGCCAATTGCGGCAGGGTGCAGGCGTAAACGTTCAGCTACGATCCGTTTGGTAACATCGCCAAGAGTGGCAGCTATAACTTCGCCGCCCTTTACAGTACTTCCACTAATCGGATTTCTACGGTTGCCGGGTTTACACCCGTGTCCTCCCAACGTCACCATTGCGCATCCTTGGAACTTCCGCCGTGCCATATGAGGCCCCGCGCTGTCTGACAAGAAAAATGCGTAAGGACCATTTCTAGCATGTCACTTCAACGGCTGATACGCATACTAGGCGCGCGGTATAGGGTGAGGTGAGTGGCCCAAGAGAGGGACTGGAAGGCAGATTTTGAGAACAGGTTATGGCGGAAAATTAGACGGTTGGGCAGTTTGAAATCGATTGCGACTTAAGTCCAAAGCGCAAATGGTGCTTGCTCCGAGGCCTTCGGTAATTGGAGGATGGTTTATGGGGACGGTGAGGAGTGACCTGGGGCCTTGGCACATGGGCAGCAAGAAATGCTGGCGACCTCCTGGATTCCAACAAGAAGCTCAAAAAATCCAAGTGCTTCATTTGGTGTCGTATAGAAGCCAGAGAGCCACTCTTTCTCTCCCTCAGTTGTACTGAATTTGTACCGAACTCTCAGATCAGGGCACACAGTGCTGTACCGTTTCCCACCTTTTGCCTGTTTTATTCCTTGTGTGCCACCCTTCCGTTGCCTTGTTCACATAGCTTCTGTCGGTTCCGAAAATTCTGACCCTTTTCATTCCGGAAATTCTGAGCCATCCGGCAATAGCCGGAAGGGCTAAAACTCTCCCTGTGCCCCGGTCGGTAAACCGGGCGGGCGGAGGGAGGAGGATGTTAGGAATGTTAAAGCGTCACGAGGTCGAGATTCTACTGAAAGCTGGTCACCCAAAGACCGAAGCAGCCCGTTTGGCGGGAGTGTCCCTGTGCTCTGTCAAGCGCATTGCAGAAGAAGCTCCGGTGGTTCATGTCGATGACGCTGCCGAGCGAGAGAAGCGGCGGATCGGCAGACCCAGCATCGTTGAGGATTTCCGGAAACTTGTTGTAAAGATACTGCAAGAAAAACCCGACCTACCCTCTCTGGAGATCCTTCGCCTGGTTCGGGAAGCGGGCTTCCAGGGAGGCAAGACCGCCTTGTACGCTCTGGTGGCCTCGGTTCGTCCGAAAGAGATAAAGCCGCTGATTCGTTTCGAAGGTCTGCCCGGAGAATTTAGCCAACATGACTTCGGGGAAGTAGATGTTGCTTTTCTCGACGGGTCGACCCGTCGCATCCACTTCTTCGCTTCTCGCCTGAAGTACTCCCGATTGATCCGCGTCAGTGTGGTGAAGGACCAGACGGTGGAGAGCTTGGTGCGCAACCTGGCCGAGCATCTCGACAGTTGGGGTGGAGCGCCGCTGATGTGCGTGTTCGATCGACCGAAGACGGTGGCTCTGAAGTGGCGGAGGAACGGCGAAGTCACGGAATGGAATCCGGTCTTCGCCTACGTCATGCTCGAGATGGGTGTCGGAGTGGAGTTGTGTTGGCCTCAGCAGCCGAACCAAAAAGGGGCCGTCGAGAACCTGGTGGGTTTCGTAAAATCTTCCTTCTTCAAAGTGCGGTGCTTCCACGATCAAGAGGATCTCGAGCAACAACTCGTCGCCTGGCATCGCGAGGTGAACGAGGAGCGTCCCTGCCGCGCGACGGGCGTAATCCCCGCCGTGCGTCTTAGCGAACAGGCTCCCAGGCTTCGTTCCTTGAAGGTGCGCCCGAAAGATCTAGCGCTTCGCATTCCTGTCTATGTAGGCCCGACGGGCACCGTCCTGCACGATGGCCATCCCTACTCCATGCCTCCCGAAGCCATTAGCATGCCGGCGACGCTGTACTTGTATGCCGATCGCGTGCGCATCGTGGCGGGCAGATATGAAGTCAACCATCCGCGGAAATTCGTTGCGCACGAGGGTTCTACGCTCGCGGCGCATCGCGCGGCCATGGTGGCGTGGTATCAGGCAAGCGCGGCAAGCGTTATCTGAAGCGCCAGCAGTTGCTGGAACTCGGAGAGCCTGCTTTTCTCTACATCACGGAGATCGTTCATCGCCGACCGGGTCAGTGGTTCCACGATGTCGACCGGCTGCACGACATCTTGCAGAGCCATGGAGCTGAGGTTCTTCGTCGCGCCATGGAACAGGGACTGCAAGAGCAAGTTTTTAGTGCCACCTACATTGAGCGTTATCTTCAGCGTTCGCTAGTTTTCCAGGAGGAAATTCCATGAGGAAAGAACAGGTTAAGAAAAATCCGCGAGAGGCATCGATGACCACAGAGCAGGACGACAACACGCTGAAGAGTCTGGAACTGTCCGAAGGCCAGCTCGAGATTCACTTCCGCCGCCTCAACCTGGCGCACACGCGCCGGATTTACAAAGAGGTTGCTGATCGGGCGGAGAAGGAGAGTTGGTCGTATCGGGACTTCCTGGCTCTGCTGCTGGCCGAAGAAGTAGCGCGAAGGAAGCAGACACGACTGCAGCGCTGCACGCGGAGCGCACACTTCCCGTTCTTCAAGACCATCGACGAGTTCGACTTCACGCTGCAGTCGACACTACGGGAATCCGTAATCGGCTCCTACCTCGGGCTGGACTTCGTCACCGAGGGGCGGTCGTTGATTCTGCACGGTAAGACCGGCAGAGGAAAAACCCATCTGGCGGTGGCCATCGGGTACCGAGCCATCCAGAACGGCTTCGAGTCTCTCTTCACCACCGCGGCAGAACTGATCGAGGATCTTTCCAATGCCAGCAAGAGAGGACATCTCCAGGAGTCGCTCACGACCTATACTCACCCTCATGTTTTGGTGATCGATGAGGTCGGATATTTGACCTACGGGCCGGACGCTGCCAACGTGCTCTTCCATGTGGTGAATGATCGGCACCTGAGAAAGCGGCCGATGATCTTCACAACCAACAAGCCACTGAATGAATGGGGAAAGGTCCTGCACGACGAAGATATGTCGGCAGCTATCCTCGACCGGGTCCTAGAACGAGGGCGCTTTATCCACCTCGATGGACCCTCGGGACGGACGCGTCATCTCAACCTGGAAGACACCTTGCTTCCAAAAGCGGAACGGGTCAGAATTTCCGGAATTAGTGGCTCAGAATTTCCGGAACCCACAGCTTCGAATAGTGGGGAGACCACCCATCCAAGCGTATTCGGAAAGGAAACTTTAGGAAATAATCTAGGGAGGAGTTGCCGCCCCGGAAGTTGGCCACACCAGTCAATACAAGTGCGTTTGAACTTAGCCGCTGGCGCGGCGGACGCTTCGCGTGCTATGCTCCTCACGTCATGCCGCAAGCTAATGCTTGTAACTGCGATTTTCGCATTCCTCTGATTTTCCTAAACCACGCAAAATCAATAGGCTGCAAACTAAAAGAGATTCAATTCCCATAGCCGTTAGACCGGTTCCAGCCATTTGCCCGCATCCGCCGCAACCGCCAGCGGCCACCTTCAAACGGTTCTATCGAACGCGCGCAGAGCACCTCGCCCGACTTCACGCTTTCGTGAAACGCGCCTCCGATAGAACACTAACGTTTGTCGGTACTGATCCGACGAAGTGCTCGCAACTTCCGAGTGGCCCGTGGTTCGCTCGGAATCGCCGGACATAAGCTAATTTGACTGTAGGAATCGCCGAGCAGTCATTGTAAACGTTTCGCTGTCCAGCTCCGGACGACACAATGTGCAAAAACGACAAAGTTCAGGGGAATGCTCAGAGTCGGGCGGCTTGGTCTAGGAGCGTTTGACCTTGGGGGTCGACTGAGCTCCTAGCGGTTCGCGGAAAGGATCCATCGGAATCGGCGCGTACTCGACCTCGATGATCTCGAGATGGTCCGTCTTCGCTGGTGCGCGCAGGTCCACGCGGTCGCCGGGGCTCGCCTTCATCAAAGCATTGGCGAGAGGCGAGCGCCAGCTGATGTAGCCGCGGTCGAGGTCCACCTCGTCGATGCCGACGATCGAGACGAAGTGTTCAAGGCCGGCGGCGTCCTTGTAGGTCACGGTTGCGCCGAAGAAAACGCGCGAAGCGGCTGACCCTGGCCGCGGAGCGGCGGGATCGACGACCACGGCCGCGTCAATGCGTTTCGTGAGAAAGCGAATCCGCGAATCGATCTGGCCTAGCCGTCGTTTGCCGTAGAGGTAGTCGGCGTTTTCACTGCGGTCCCCGTTACTGGCGGCCCACGCTACGACTTCCACCACCGCGGGCCGCTCGCGACTCAGTAGGAACACATACTCGTCTTTCAATCGCTGCAATCCGGCGGGTGTGATGTAGTTCTTGAGCGTCGGCCCCGCCGGCTCCGGTCGAGGTCCTCGGAGTGGCCGCTTTTCTCGCATTTGCCAATCTGCCATGGGATTTCGTGTACCTGTGAGTGACCCAATCTCGGAAGGTCCGCGCCTTGATCCTGATAATTCCTCGCACGGTGAAGGTGACGTACGCGGGCTAGACGTCGAACAGTGGAGTTATTTCGTCAGCTTGCCTTTTTCATTCTGAGCTGCAAGCCCATATCGTATTGCCGCTTCAAGCGTATCGATGTTTATATCCTTTAGAGCTTTAAACCGAATGCAATATCCGGTCACGCTCGCCTTGCCTAGTTTTTTTCCATACGTTTTGGCCAAGTACTTCTTATCTTTGAGACCAAGAATATAGACAGAGATTCCGGTTTTGTTTCCGCTCACACCAATTTGAAAAAACTCTCTACTTGTTCCATTGGCATATTTTATTGTGTGAAATCCATAACCAATCGTAGGGTTGGAAACAGTATGATTTTTGCTGTCTTTACCATCGAAGAACCATAATTTGCATTCTGGTGACACTTGAAGTGTGAGCCGATGCAACTCTCGCATGTCACTGCGTTTTGGCTCCGGTTGGCTGGTAATATACTTCTTGATTTGTTCTTGTACGTTCATCTGTTCTGCTCCCTAGCTGCGCGCACGAGATTATACGACCTTTAATCCTTCTCCCCCTTGCAAGCGTGGGCGGCCCTAACCGTTGAGG
>JBAVHY010000421.1:0-6585 GCA_049686315.1 Candidatus Acidiferrum sp.
GCGCATCTCGCTTGGTTCCGGATGATTCCAATCGGGCGGTGGACGACATTCATCCCCGCGTCTGTTTTTCTTGCTAGTTCACATGAAAAATTCCATTTCCATCACGAAGCTACCGCACTTGCTACTCCGCATGGCCCTGCAGGAGAATGTGCTCACGCAGTTATCGCCATTCATACCGGAGTGACATCCCATGATTGAGCGCAGTGTCCGCGAAGTTCTGAACTTGTATAACGCGGCCGATCCGCTGGAAAAGGCCTGGACCATTCCCGCGCCTTGGTATTTCGACACCCGTATTGGGCAACTCGAGCGCGAAAGCGTGTTTGCCGCCAATTGGCAGGTGGTTGGGAGGGTCGACCAAGTGAAGGAGGCCGGGCAATTCTTCACTATTGATGTAAACGATGAGCCTCTGCTTATCACACGTAGCGAAGACGGCAAACTGCGCGGCTTCTATAATGTTTGCCGGCATCACGCGGCAGCGGTTGTGCCCGAAGTGGCAGGTTGCGCGAAGCAATTCCGTTGCCCGTATCACGGCTGGACATACGGCAACGACGGCGCGCTGAAGGGTATGGTGGAATTCGAAGGGGTATGCAATTTCGAACGCAAGGACAACGGCCTGGTGCCGGTCCGCGTGGACACGTGGGAAAACTTCATATTCGCGAATCTGGACGGAAAAGCCGCGGCCCTGGCTGAGTTTCTCGGCAAGGTTCCCTCGCTGGTTGCGCCATTGAAAATCGCCGAAAAGCTCCACTACTTCGACCGCCGCATTTACATGCTGAAATGCAATTGGAAAGTGTACGTGGACAATTATCTGGATGGCGGCTACCACGTGCCGCACGCACACAAGGGTCTCAGCAGCGTGGTGGAATACAGGAAATACACTATCGAAAATTTCGAGCGCTCTTCCCTGCAGTCCAGCCCGATCAATACTTCCGGCGCCCTCGAGGCTTCCATCGGTTCCACCCGTCAAGGCCATGCGTTTTATCTGTGGATCTACCCCAACTTTATGATCAACGCCTACTCCGGCGTCATGGACACAAACCTGGTCTTGCCGCTGGGAGTGGACAAGTGCGCGGTGATCTTCGACTACTACTTCACGGACATCAGTTCCGCCGCCGCGCAACACCATCGCGAGAGCATTGCCGTCAGCGAACAAGTGCAGAACGAGGACATGGCCATTTGCGATTCCGTGCAGCGCGGCCTGGGCTCGCACGCCTACGTCGCGGGCAGGCTTTCTGTGCGCCGCGAAGCCGGCGAACACCTCTTCCACCGCCTCCTACATAAGGATATGACCACAGCGCTCAGCCGCTCGTTGGTCGCAGTTTAGGCAAATGCTCTGCGGTATTTTCGGACGGCCAGTTAACAACCAGCTACTCAAAAATAATGGTCCTGTTGTTGTAGAGCAGGATACGGTTTTCGATATGCCACCGCACCGCGCGCGACAGTACAACTTTCTCCACGTCTCTTCCCTTCTCGACCATGTCTTCCAGCGAATCGCGGTGAGAGATGCGAACCACTCCCTGCTCGATGATGGGTCCGTCGTCGAGAACCTCGGTGACGTAATGGGCGGTTGCGCCGGTCAGCTTGACGCCGCGGTCGTGGGCCTGCTGGTGCGGCTTCGCGCCGACAAACGCCGGCAAAAACGAGTGGTGAATATTAATGATGGGCTGCGGATATTGCACAATAAAATCCGTCGAAAGCACTTGCATGTAGCGCGCCAGCACCACCAGATCGATCTTGTTGTCGTGAAGAAGCTTCAGTTGCTCCGCCTCGGCTTGCGGCTTGTTTTCCTTGCTCACGGGAATGTGGTGGAAAGGGACACCGTAAAAATCCGCGTGACGCTTGGCGTCCGGATGATTGCTGATGATCAGCTGAAAATCGCAAGTGAGTTCTCCATTGCGCTGTCGATAGAGCAAGTCCACCAGGCAGTGATCGTACTTGGAAACGAAGATCGCCACGCGGGGCCGGTACTGGCCCAGCGCGATCACCCAGTTCATGCCGAACTTGTGGGCGATCGGCCCAAACGCGCCGTCGAAGTCTCTCAAATTCAGGCGGAACCCATTCAGGTCCCACTCGACGCGCGCCAGGTAGTAACGCTCTTCGCCAGCCTGGTGCTGCTCGAAATGCAAAATGTTACCGTCATAGCGGTAGATGAATTCGGCGATGGTGGCGTCCAGTCCCTTGCGGTCCTGACACTGCACAAGGAGAATCGCGGTGTCTTTCATGGGCAAACTCCTGATGGTGGAAGCATTGTACGAAAATGAGGGCAGCAACTGGTTACATTCCTGAAACGAAGACGGTTGCGAGCAAGTGCTTACGTCTGCAGGTGAAGCCCCGGTGCCTTTTTGGAACGGAGATTGGAGAAATCCAAGTTAGTTCTATAAGCTATAGTACTTCACCCTGTATCCTTTGCTTATTGGGTCTACCGGTGCGGCACCTTCGCCGGCATCTCCCTCACTTTCAATCAGCATTTCTAGAGGACATCGATGAAAAACCTAGCCCTGTGTTGTCTTATTGCCATGTTGTTTTTTATCACCGCTTGTGGCGGCGGATCGAAACCCATTGTTGTAACGCTCTCGCCCAGCGCGGCCCAAGCCATTGATATTGGACAAAGTGTCAGTTTGACAGCGGCTGTTGCCAACGACAGCAAAAATGGAGGCGTAAGCTGGGCCCTTACTGGTCCGGGCTCTCTTACGGGTCAGACCACCACCGCGGCAACGTATGTAGCCCCGACTTCCGCTCCGGGTGGTTCGGCTAAGATCACCGCAACCTCGGTGACCACAGCCACGATCTCCGCTTCCGTCACCATCACGGTTACGGCAGTCCCGAGTATCAGCACGACCACTCTTCCCGCCGGTGTCGAGGGCACTGCCTATTCGCAAACCCTCAGTGTGGCCGGTGGAGCAGGTACGTTAGCCTATTCTCTGAGCACCGGGACGCTGCCTGCAGGACTCAGCCTGAGCAGCACCACAGGAGCCATCACGGGCACACCCACGGGACCAAACACGCCATCCAGTTTCACCGTGAAGGTCACCGACACCAGTAACGCCGGACCGCAATCCGCGACCCAGGCTCTAAGCATCGCGGTCAATCTTCCTCCCGCTCCGGCGATCACGACGGCAACCTTGTCCGGCGGCACTGAATTTACAGCCTATAGCCAAACCCTCGCGGCCACAGGCTATGCGCCGCTGACCTATTCAGTCAGTGCCGGCACCTTGCCCGCTGGATTGGCTTTGAACGCCGGCACCGGGGCCATCACCGGCACCCCGACAGGTCCTGCTGGGCCCATCGGTTTCACCGTGCAGGTTACAGATCATAGTAGTCCAGCACAAACGGGAACTCAGGCTCTGAGCATCGCTGTGAGCTTGCCGCCAGCTCCTTCCATCACCACCACCTCACTCCCGAACGGCACCGCCTCTACACCCTACAGTCAGACCCTTGCGGTCACCGGTGGGCATGCGCCGTTTACGTGGAGCCTCGCGTCGGGTTCCTCGCTGCCGTCAGCTCTGGGGCTGAATACGAGCGGGGCTATCACCGGAACGCTCAGCGGAGCCACCGGCAGTTTCCCCTTCACTGTACAAGTGGTAGATGCAAGTAACCCGCCGCAGACGGCGACACAGGCGCTGAGCATTACCGCGACGCTTGGGCCGCTTGCTGTCACCGCAACCACACTACCGGGAGGCGCACTCACCGAGACCTATCCGTCGACTAGTCTCGCCGCGACCGGTGGCATTCCTCCTTACACCTGGAGCATCACAACAGGTGCAGTGCCTGGCGGATTGAACTTCAACACCAGTTCTGGAGCGATCACTGGCACGCCGACCGCCAGCGGAACGTTCCCCTTCACAGCACAGGTCAAGGATTCCACCAATACCACAGCCACGGGGAACTTCAGCATTACCGTGAACGCCGCACTCGCCGTAAGCACAGGTTCTACGCTTACCGCAGGCACGCAGGGTACCTCCTACAGCACAAACCTCGCGGCTACCGGTGGCGTTACGCCCTACACATGGACTGTTGTGAGCCCGGGAACCGGTTCACTTCCTGCAGGATTACAACTGAGCTCCGGCGGGCAGCTTTCCGGCATACCCACCGTTTCCGGAACGTTCCCCTTCACAGTGCAAGTCGCGGACACGGAAGGCGGCACAGCTACCGCAAACCTAAGCCTTACTCTGGGCGCTGCGGCTGCGCTGGCGGTCACAACGTCCGGCAGCTTGCCCGGAGGCACCGCAGGCGCCGTCTATCCTACGACGACACTCGCAGCCACCGGCGGCATTCAGCCCTACACATGGAGTATCACTTCGGCGGCAGGCACTTTCCCGCCAGGATTAAACCTAGACACAACCAACGGTTCGACCAGCGGCCAGATCACTGGCACGCCCTCAACGCCGGGAACCTATAACTTCACTGTCCAGGTGACAGACTCTGCCGCGAATACGGCCTCGGCGAGCCTCAGCATCACTGTCGTCGCCGCCTCTACCTGCGATAAGACCCTGACAGGAAAGGAATCTCTCCTGCTTGGCGATTACGCCTTCGTGCTCAGGGGCTTCGACTCCACCGGCAATCCCGCAACGGTCGGCGGCGTCTTCGTCGCTAGTGGTACCAGCGGCGCAGGCAACATCACCGCCGGCACCCTGGATCTGAACCTCTTCGGCGGGGTGCAGTCCAACCTCAGCTTCACCTCGGCCACTTACAACCTTGGCCAGGACACGACAGGCGGCAACCGCGGTTGCATGACGATCGTGACGTCGGCGGGCACACAGAACTACGCCTTCGTGGCGGACGGTGTCACTGCTGGCGTGGCTTCCAACGGCCATATGATCAACTTCGACACCACCGGGCCGTTCACCGCAGGCATTATTCGTAAAGCGACTTCCTCGGCCTTCTCCACTTCCGCGATCACGGGCAACTGGGCCTTCGGGTTTTCTGGGGAAAAGGCCGCAGGCACGAGCGGAGGCAAATTTGCCGCCGTCGGCGTATTCGCATTCTCCAATGGCGCCGGCACCGGCGTGGCAGACAGCAATGAAAATGGCGTGCTTGATAACAACAGCCTTCTAACGGCTTTCCCGGCCACCGCAGGCGTCACCCTCAGCAGTGTTGCCTACAGCATCGGCTCCAACGGGCGCGGCACACTCAGCTTTGTTCCCGGCGGTAACACTACGGTGAACGTTATCGCTTACGTTGTCTCTACGTCCGAAATGCTGATAATGAGCGGAGATCCGCTGACTGGCAGCAGCTCCAGCCCCGCCTATACCGGAAGCGCATTGAAGCAATCGGGCACCTTCAGCAACTCCTCACTGAACGGCACGAGTGTGCTGTACATGTCGGGTTTGAGCAGTACCGCAGGCGGCAGCCACGTTCAGTTTGGTCTGGTCACGGGCAACGGCACGTCGGCCACCTTCACGTTCAAAGGCTACGACAACGACGGGGGCACGATTTCTAGTCCCACATCTGACCCCCATAACAGCGTCTCTGGTGGCTTCAGCGTGGCTTCGAACGGACGCGTCACACTGACTGCCACAGGTGCCAACAATCTGCCTGTCTTCTACTTGAGCAGCGCTGGCACCGCTTTCTTCCTAAACGCAGGTGGCGGCGTCTCTTCCGGCTTCTTTGAGCCGCAATCCGGCGGCCCCTTCTCCTCCGCCTCGGCGAGCGGAACCTACGGAATCGGCGTCATCAATCCCGAGGTGTCTACCGTCTCCGACGACTCAGGCGATGTTACCTTCACGTCCGGTTCGACAGCGATCTCCGGCACTGACGACAACAACGCGCAGGGCGTCCTTTCACCGGGCGGCGCCATTTCGGACACCTACTCCATCGATGCATCAGGTGTAGGACTGAGTCCTAATGGATGCACCCTGACGGGCCCCAGCGCAAACTGCAAGGGCCTCTTCGTTGTCATTTCGCCAAACAAGGCCGTGCAGGTCGATGTCAAGTCAACAGAAACCAATCCACGAATCACCGTCATAGAGAAGTAGTAGAAAACCTTCAATCCCTAATCGGCATAGGGGGGAAGGGTCGCCCCTCCTCCCCTGCCACACCACCGTATATGCGGGTCCGCGTACGGCGGTTCGGCGGATTAAGCTAAGAGCGCGCGAGCATGGGTGGAAGCCCGAGCTCAGCAAAGTAGGCATTCGACAAAGCAAGGGTCAAGGCGGGGGAGTTCGCGAGCCGCCACGGGCCATGGGGACTGCCAGCGGTTTGCGCCGCCAGGTCCTTACCCACACCCCGTTTGCGAAGTTCGCGAAACCGCTTCCGTCCGCGCTTCCATTGCTTCCACACCACCGACCGGAGTCGACGGCGTAGCCACGATTCAAGACTTTGCAGCACCGAGGGCGTTTGACAGTCGCCGAAATAGCCGAGCCAGCCCCGCAGGTAGGTCGCGATCTCCTTGACCATCTGCGTTAGGCTGATGCCACGGGTTCGGTACGTCTGTTCGCGGATCCGTTCCTTAAAGCGGACGATGGCCTTGGGGGCGATTCGCCGCCTCGGTTTGCGCTCGCTGGTGAAACTGAATCCGAGAAACTTCCTTTGCCCCGGTCGAGCCACAGCGCTCTTCGCCTGGTTTACCTTGAGTTTGAGTCGATT
>JBAVHY010000422.1:0-4366 GCA_049686315.1 Candidatus Acidiferrum sp.
ACGCTGAATTTCCTGAAACGGCTTGGATTGATCGAGAAAAAAAGTGATTTCGTCTGCGCTGAGCGGTTCGATAGCGAGCAAATCACGGAAGCGGTAGTTCACATTTGTTCTCGTAAGAAGCTGTGACGCATCTCTAAACGAGGTGGGGAGCCGCGCCCCCTACTGAAGTTCATTTTACGCGGAGAAACGCCAGGACGCAAAAAGTCCGTGAAGGCATAACAAGAGTTCAGGAGTCCACCCGGTCGACGAGAACCACGCGCTCTTCATTGTCGATTTCCTGGAGGCGAACTTCGATGATTTCGGTTTCGCTGGTCTGGACCGAGCGTCCAGTGTATTGGGCTTCGATGGGCATTTCGCGGTGGCCGCGGTCGATGAGTACGCACAGTGAAACGCGCTTCGGGCGACCGAGGTCGAACAAGCCGTTCATGGCGGCGCGAACCGTGCGGCCGGTGTAGAGGACATCGTCGACGAGAACCAGGTCCATGCTGTCGACTGGAAAAGCGATGTGGGAAGACTGCAGCACGGCCTGAGGAGCAACCTTGGAAAGGTCGTCGCGATAGAGAGTGATATCGAGCGTCCCGACGGGGACTTCGACGCCGTCAATTCCCCGCATTGCCCGGGCGATGCGTTCCGCGAGGGGAACTCCGCGCCGGCGGATGCCGATGAGGGCCAGATTGCGGGTGCCGCCACTTTTTTCCACGATTTCGTGCGCAAGCCGCTGCAAGGTGCGGTCGATTTCCGCGGCGGACATCAACTGGCTCTTCTCAACGATTCGCATATCGGCGTAATGCTAACACAAGTCGGCAAAAGCATAAGTGTGGCGAATCACGTGGGGACGGACGAGATTCACAAGGGAGAAAGAGTGCCATGTTAGACTTCGCGGGGTAATAGGGGGCAATCCATCATGAGTTGCGGGAAAACTGGCCAGGTTGGTATGCACCGGAACTGGATGGTAGGAATGGCGGCGATGGTGCTGGCGGCAGGGGTTGCCTTGGCACAGGCCCCCAAGCAAAAACTTGCAGTGACGAAGAGCGCAATTCAACTGACGCGGCCAAAACTGGTTGTGGTGCTCGTGGTCGACCAGATGCGCGCCGACTACGTGGAGAAGTTCCGCAGTCAGTGGAGAGGTGGGTTGAAGCGCTTGGTGGAAGAAGGGGCATGGTTCCGCTCCGCGGCGTACCCCTATGCTGCGACGGAGACGTGCGTGGGACACGCCACAGTCTCGACGGGAGCGTTTCCGACAAGTCATGGCATGGTGGCCAACGCGTGGTGGGATCGCGACACGCAAAAGATGGTCACGTGCACGAGCGACCCCCATGTGAAGAACTCTGCGTACGCAGGCGGGGCAACCAAAGGGGGAGATTCGGCCTGGCGCATGCCAATCCCCGCGTTTGCGGAGGAGTTGAAGTTTCAGACCGGCGGAGCAACCCGCGTAGTGACCTTTTCGTTGAAGGCGCGGGCGGCGATTACGATGGCAGGGCACAAAGCGGATGGCGCGACTTGGTTCGACAGCGCCACCGGCGCTTGGGTGACCTCGTCAGTCTACGGCAGTATGCCGTTTCTCGATGAGTTCGTGAAAAAACATCCGGTGATGGAGGACTACGGCAAGACCTGGTCGCTCTCCCTGCCCCAAAGCGGCTACTGGTACGACGAAAAAGCGCTGGGCGCGGGGACGGTGGAAGGATGGGGAACAACATTCCCTCATCCCTTGCGCGGAAAGGAGGCTGAGAACTCGCCCGACAAAGCCTTTTACGAACAATGGGTCACAAGCCCGTTTGCGGATACCTATCTGACGAAGATGGCCGAAGCGGCGGTGGATTCGCTTGGATTGGGGAAGGGCGGCGCCACGGACTATCTGGGAGTTAGTTATTCCTCCGTCGACTACGTGGGTCATACCTTTGGCCCACGCAGTTGGGAAATTCAGGACATTCTTGCGCGGCTGGACAAGGATTTGGGAGAGCTGCTCACCCACTTGGATCAAAAATTGGGCTGGGGAAATTACGTTGTGGCCTTCACCGGCGATCACGGTGTCGCTCCCATTCCGGTTGACATGCAGAAGGCAGGATTCGAAGCCAGCGTATTGAGCCTGCCGGAGTTGCAGGATCGGATGGAGAAGGCTCTCGAACCGTTCCATTTCACGAAGCCGGCAATCGCGCACATAGCGGGAAACGAAGTGTATTTTTCACCGGGTGCTTACGGACAATTGAAGCAGGACCCTGCGGCGATGAAGGCGTTGATGGACGCGGCATTGACCATGCCTGGTGTGACGGCGGTCTTTCGCGCGGAAGAGTTGAGTAGCGCCAACAGAACTCTTTCCCAAACGCGGACGGCCGCCGAACTTAGCTATTACCCGGGGCGAAGTGGAGACTTGTATGTGCTGCAGGCGCCCTATTGGCTGACCGATAGCTCTGCGGAAGGATCGAAACGCTACACGGGCACGGGCCACGGCACACCTTATTACTATGATCAGCGCGTGCCCGTCATTCTGCTGGGCTTCGGTATTCACCCAGGCGAGTATTTCGAGCCCATCACCCCGGCGGACATTGCGCCGACCCTGGGTGCGCTAACAAGTGTGACCCTGGCGACGCACGACGGCCGGGTGCTGGCAGAAGCGCTTCAGAAGCCCGCCCCAAAGTAAGTCCCTGAGGACAACGGGTTTTCTGCGGGGGATAGACCGGCTTCATGCTATCCTCATACCCAGTGTGAGTTCCTCTGACCGCGTTGACCTCTCTGTGCAGGTTGGCGCTCTGCGCCTTACTAATCCCATTATTGCAGCCGCCGGCACCTTTGGTTATGGGTTGGAGTTCGCCCATTTGGTTGACCTGACCCGGCTGGGCGGTTTTGTCACCAAGGGTATATCAAACGAACCCATGGAAGGGGCGCCTGCACCCCGCCTTTGCGAAACCGCCTCGGGAATGCTGAATGCCGTCGGTCTGCAGAACGTTGGGGTCGATGTATTCCTCAAGGACAAGCTACCACTGTTGCGAAAATACAACACTCACGTGCTCGTGAACGTCTTTGGGTACTGCTCAGAAGACTACGTGACAGTGATCCGAAGGCTGGAAGAAGGCCAAGGGATTTCCGCCTATGAGCTGAATATTTCCTGCCCGAACGTCAAGAAGGGGGGAATGCAGTTCGGGAGCGACCCGGGATTGGTGGCAGAGGTCGTGAGCGCGGCCAAAAAAGCCGCAGAAAAGAGGCCGCTTTGGGTGAAATTGATGCCCCTGGTTACGGATATCGGAGCCATTGCCCGGGCGGCAGAGTCTGCCGGAGCCGACGCGCTCACAGTAGCCAACACGTATCCTGCAATGGCTGTTGACGTTAGCACGGGCAAGTCGCTCTTAGGGAACCTGACAGGTGGACTATCGGGGCCAGCCATCAAACCGATCACATTGCGGCTGGTCTGGGAGGTGCGAAAGGCGGTGAAGATCCCGGTGGTAGGACTGGGAGGGGTGGAAACGGCGGAAGACGTGCTCCAGTACATGTCGGTAGGCGCTTCTGCAGTACAGGTCGGAACGGCCAGCTTTGCTGACCCGAGGGCCAGTGAGAGGATTGTAACCGGTCTGGCGAAGGCTCTAAATGAACTTAACTTGTTATCTTTCAATGGTATAAAGGATAAGTTCCTGACAGAAAATGGTTGACGAGAAGCAGTAATAGTGATACACTTTTTGGGTAATTCGTAGCAAAAAGAACACACTATGCGACGACCACTCTTTGTTACCTGGGCTGCCATCCGTTGGGTTCCCCTGATGTTCCTCATCAGTCCGGCCATGGAAGCACCCCTCGTGGCCCACTTGAGCGCTCCCGTCCAGCCGATTAAGGTCTGGGTAGGGAACGCAAGCTGGTATGGATCTGAGTTTGACGGCAAAAAGACCGCCAATGGTGAGAGGTTTAACGCAGAAGGTCTGACCGCGGCGCACCCGAACCTGCCATTTGGCTCCTGGGTGCGGATTGTCAACACGCTCAACGGGAAATTTGAGGTCGTGCGCATAAATGACCGGGGACCCTATCAAGAAGGACGCGAAATTGATGTATCCTATCGCGTAGCCCGGAAGATTGGTCTGATCAGTTCGGGAGTGAGTCAGGTGCGGTTGGAGCTGATGCAACTGCCGCCGAAGCGCGACCGGACGGACGCTGGTCAGAACTAAGCAGCTTCGGGCATGTCCCGAACCTTGAACTTCGACACTCATCCACGCAGTAGCCTCATTGTAGCCCTCGATTTTGATTCCTTAACAGCAGCGGTGAAGTTCGCCCGTCAGGTGGCGGATCTTGTCGGCATGTTCAAGATCGGCAGCCAGCTGTTCACCAGCGCGGGGCCGGAAGCAGTGCGACAAGTGGCGGAACTGGGGCCTGGCATTTTCCTGGA
>JBAVHY010000423.1:0-54090 GCA_049686315.1 Candidatus Acidiferrum sp.
ACCGGGCCGCTGTCAGCCCAGAAGTAGCCAATCTCAGTTTGCTCAGCGGTGCGTGTAGTGCTAGTCAGCGAACCAATTTCTTTGACCTCGTTGTAGTCGGACACCCATTCTTCACTGCTTAGATCAGGTGGCGGGTCAACACGGAATTGTGAGTTTCTTTTCATCGTAAACGGCGTGACGTTGGCCACCCAGGGTGCGAGTCCCGGCGCAAATGATGGCGGAGGTCCCGGCAGTAGGGACGGTGTGGGTCTCCAGTGGCCGATTGCGGTGCTGCCGACGAAGGGCGGCGGGTTGACGGGGAAGCGGCCGTCGTTCGAGCGCAGCGCCAGAATAGCCAGTGCGGCTTGGGCGCCTACTGCGATTCCCGGATCGAAAGGATCAATGCCATTCGTTGCCAGGAAGTTTGCATAGCCCGCATCCAGCATTAGCGTTTGTGAAGGGAATAGCCCGACCAGCATGTCATGGCCAGCCTTGGCCGCGGCTGCGCTTGGCGAGCCGGCTGCCTTGGGCACAAAGGCGTTATACGGTTCGTACCGCCGGTTAAAGGACTCAACCGCATCGTAGATTGCCAAATGCACGATAGCAAAATCCAGAGCAGCAATAGGCGGCGCGTGACCAGCGGTTTTCACCGCTCTCTCGGCGATCGCATTCCAGGCAGCGATTGGATCTTGAGCTTTAGCGTTTGTCACGAAAATACTTGTGAGGACAGTCAAGGCGAGCACGGCTTGAATGATCTTCTTCATGAATGTTCCCTTTCTTTCGGCGAATGTCACCGAAGGGCCGCACTTTGGCCCATGGCGACGCAAGTTCCAAATACTCCGGTCCTGAATTCCTTATATCCAGCTAAGTCGCTGATTCTCAATGGCATGACAGTTTCGCCTAACGCTGCTTTCGGATATCCTTGGTGGAACGTTTCTTGTGCGGTAACCTAGCTTCCCCGCGAACTCACTATGGAACCTGCGCCTGCGTCCGCCGACATTGTTCGATTCGGTACATTTCAACTCGACCTGAAAGCCCGCGAACTGTACAAGGCGGGTGTGAAGGTCAAGTTGCAGGAACAGCCGTTCCGAGTGCTCGCCTTGCTGGTTGCCCAAGGTGGTCAAGTGGTCACGAGAGAGGAGTTGCGCCAGGAAATTTGGCCTACTGATATTTATGTCGCTTTTGATCAGGGCCTGAATAACGCGATCAAGAAGGTGCGCGATGCTCTGGGAGATTCAGCGGATAATCCCCGCTTTATCGAGACTGTCCCAAAGCTCGGTTATCGGTTTCTTGCTCCGGTAAGCGTGGCGCAGCCGCATTCATCCAACGCACCGATGCGTTTTGGTTTACGCACTATCCGCACTGCTTTAATCGGCCTGGCTGTCACTTCTGTGCTCATAGCTTTGGCCTATTCGGCGTGGTACCGGTCCGTCATCCCTGCCAGGCCATCTTCTGAGAAGGCAATCCTGGCGGTTCTGCCTTTTGAGAACCTGAGTCATGATCCGGACCAGGAATTCTTTAGCGACGGCTTGACAGAAGAGATGATCGCCCAGCTCGGCAAGCTGAAGCCAGAACGTTTGAGCGTTATTTCCCGCGGTTCAGTTCGGAAGTACAAAGGCAGCAGTGTGGCTGTAAGTGAAATCGGAAAGGAGCTACACGCTGACTATCTGCTCCAAGGCAGCGTTCGACGCGCGTCCGATCGCGTACGCATCACCGTTCATTTGACTCAGGTCCGAGACCAAACTGATCTCTGGACTGAAAGCTACGATCGCGAACTGAAGGACATACTTTCCTTACAGGATTCGGTTGCGCGAACCATCGCTAAACAGATCCACATTACTCTGACGGCGGAACAGCAAACGCGGCTGGCCAAACCGCGTCAGTTGGAGCCTGGAGCGTACGAGGCCTATCTCAAAGGACGCTATTACTGGAACAAGCGGACTGCCGAGAGCCTGCGAAAGGCGCCCATTTACTTCCAAGAGGCAATAAATAAAGATCCGGCGTACGGCGCGGCCTATTCGGGATTGGCAGATTGCAATAGCGGACTCGCGTGGCACGGCTTCACCTCTCCGGCTGAGGCGCTTCCAAAGGCCAATGCGGCGGCTCTCAAAGCTATTGAAATCGACCCGCAGTCCGCCGAAGCTCACGCCTCGTTGGCTCTAGTTCTTGACCATAAGTTGGATTGGCCTGCAGCAGAGGCCGAGTTCCAGCGGGCGTTGCAGCTAGATCCTCGCTACGCAAACGCACACCATTGGTATGGAGACTACCTATCGATAAAGGGGCGGCACGACGAGGCGCTGCTTGAGGCGAAACAAGCGTTGGAACTCGATCCACTTAACCTCATGATCGGCACCTGGGTGGGGCTACGTTACTACCTCGCGCGCAAATATGACCGCGCCGTTGAACAAGGTCGGAATACAGTTGAACTAGACCCAAACTTCGCAGCTGCCCACCTCCTACTCGGGGAGAGTTACGTACAAATGGGACTGCACGAGCAAGGCCTAGCTGAACTGGAAAAAGCAGCTAGCCTCTCCGGAAACAGCCCCCTTTATCTGGCTCAGGTCGGGGTCGCTTATGCCTCGGCAGGGAGGAAAACTGAGGCCCTTCGGATTATTGGTCAGTTGCAAAGGGCTTCTAGTGAGCGGTATGTATCACCATATGGGTTGGCACAAATCTACGCTGCCCTAAACGATAGAGAGCAGACCTTCACGTGGCTTCGGACGGCCTATGATGATCATGCCGTATGGATGTCGTATCTCGGTGTCGATCCCGTATTTGATCGCTTCCGCTCGGATCCGCGCTTCCAAGGTTTGCTCCGGCGTGTCGGCCTGTTGCGGTGACGTTTGAATTCGTACCGAGAAACGCGCATCGCGTCAGTGCTTGATTTCCTGACGAAAAGCCGACAGCACTAGACCCGCCGTGGAAGCCGGATAGCTTCCGGATTGCCGACCAGCCCCGAGCTTGGCTGCTTCCAGATCATTAGAGCGGAGAGCGAGATTCGCATTCGCGAGTGCATGTTCAGCCGAGCTTTTGTCGGACGCTGCTAAGGATTTCGTTGGAGAGTCGCCGATCCCGCACGGCGCGGGCCAATACTACGCCACCGATCAGCGCGGCTACCCAAAAGATGGCTTCTTTCCGGTCTCCACGCTTAGCGGAGAGAATGTTCTCAAGACCCTGCTCGAACGCGGTTTTGAGTTCAGGGGTTGAGCGAGCCACCTCCTGGGCAAGTGCGGCCATGGTGCAGCCGTCGCCTGGATTATCTCGGTGCCACCGGCTCAGGTACAGGTCAGCAAACGATCTTTTGCTCTTCTTGCTGTTGCTGCGCTGCATGCGCCCTAGCGAAACCTTTATGCCGTGGGCAACGGCAGCCGCCTGCAGTTCTTCCTTCGACTTGAAATGGGCATAGAAGGCGCCATGCGTCAGGCCGGCCGCCCTCATCACTTCGCCCACGCTTACGTTCTGAAACCCCCGTTCCCGGAACAGGCGGGAAGCCTCCTTGACAATCCGTTCATGTTTTGCGGCGGTCTCTTCGACGGGATAGCGCATATTTTTGTATCCTTCCATCTATGACGGTCATCATATTCGATGCCGGTCCTACAAAAAAGAGACATTATGAAGCTCAAAGGCAAAAAGGCTCTTATTACCGGCGGTAACGGCAAGACGGGACTGCCGAGCCTTCGCCGGCTGGTGAGCGAAGGGTACACGGTCCTGAGCTTCTAAGAAAGCGCAACGGACCGGCGGATGGAAGGGCCACGTCGCGGGGTGGCCCGGTCAGGAATAAAAAAAGGAGAATGAAAATGAATCGCAGATGGTGGCATGTGGCTGTATTCGCGGTTGGGCTGTTGGCAGGTACGAACGAAGTATATGGGCAGATGAAGGATGCGCTGAAGTCCGACGCGGCCCGCGTGACATATCACACGACGCAGGTGGATGGTTTGAAGATTTTTTACCGCGAGGCGGGACCGAGGAATGCGCCGACGGTTGTGCTTTTGCACGGGTTCCCGAGCTCTTCGCACATGTTCCGCGAGCTGATTCCGCGGTTGAGCGACAAGTATCACGTTGTGGCTCCGGATTATCCGGGCTACGGCTACAGCGACGCGCCTTCGACCGACAAGTTTGAATACACCTTTGATCATCTGGCCGATGTGGTGGATCACTTCCTTGACCAGCAAGGCATCACGAAGTATTCGATTTACATTCAAGACTACGGGGCACCCGTAGGTTTCCGGCTCGCGACGCGGCATCCGGAGCGCATCCAAGCGATCATCACGCAGAACGGCAATGCGTATGACGAAGGGCTGGCGCCGTTCTGGGCGGAATACCTGTATCCCTACTGGAAAGATCCCAATCCGACGAATGAGGCCAAGGTGCGCGGCTTGCTGAACTTGGACACGACCAAATTCCAGTACACGCAAGGTCTCCGGAACCCGGAAGACGTCAACCCGGATGCTTACACCTTTGACCAAATGACTCTCGACCGTCCGGGCAACGATAAGATCCAACTGGCACTTTTCTACGACTACCGGAAGAACCCGCCGCTCTATCCGACCTGGCACAAGTACCTGCGTGAGAAGCAGCCGCCGGTGCTGATCGTGTGGGGCAAGAATGACCCTATCTTCATTTATCCCGGCGCCGAAGCGTTCCTGCAGGATGTTCCGACCGCCGAAATTCATCCGCTCGACACCGGCCACTTCGCACTGGAAGAAGATGGAGCGCAGATCGCGCAACTGATCCGGGCATTCCTGGAGAAGAATGTCCAATAAGAGAAGTCTCGCAAGACACAGCTGTCGGCGAAGAGGGCGGCGCGGGTGAAATTTGGCCCGCGCCGGAGCGAGGGAGGGCGCTGTGAGTTCAAGGGGCATGTACCACGAAGGCGAGATTCGAGCGCAGGAACTGGCGGGCGAGCGGCAGACCGGAGAATCAAACGGGGCGGCCATCGGGGAGAGGGTCATGGCCGGGGCGCAGGCGTTCGTGAAGGCACAGCGGATGGTGTTTCGACGGGATAGCGCATATTTTTTGTATCCGTCCATCTATGACGGTCATCATATTCGAAGCCGGCCCTGCAAAAAGGAGACATTATGAAGCTCACAGGCAAGAAGGCTCTTATTACTGGCGGTAACAGTGGCATCGGTCTTGCCACAGCCCGACTTTTCATTGCGGAGGGCGCGCAGGTCGCCATTACTGGTCGCGACCAGAAGACGCTCGATGAAGCGGTCGCCGAACTTGGATCGAGCGCGCGTGGCTACCGCGTTGACGTCACCATTGCGGAAGATCGCAAGCGGCTCTTCGCAGCCCTGGCCAAAGATTTCGGGAAACTCGACATTGTCTTCGCCAATGCCGGCATCTCCGGCCGGACTCCTACCGGCTCGACCGACGAGGCCATTTTTGAGAACGTGATCCACACCAACCTTACTGCCGCTTTCTTTACGGTGAATTCAGCGGCGCCTCTGCTGAACGACGGCGGCAGCATCATCTTCAATGGGTCGGTACATAACTATCTCGGCCAACCGGGCGTCGCCGCTTATGCAGCCACCAAGGGTGGAATCGTCTCGATGGCGCGTTCCATCGCCGCCGACCTTGCCCCGCGCAACATTCGCGTGAATGTCGTCGCACCGGGGGCGACCAAGACTCCTATTTGGAAGCGCGGGCCCCGCGCCTCTGCTTCCGCAGAAGATTCCGCTAAATTGGCGAAGTTCTTCTCTTCTGCGGTTCCGCAGGGGCGTTGGGGTGAGGCGGAAGAGGTTGCCAAAGCCGTGCTCTTCCTCGCGTCGGACGATTCCTCGTACGTCAACGCGGTCGAGCTGATGGTCGATGGCGGAGCCACGGGCGCCCCGTTTGGAGCCCCCATTTTTCAGGACGTATTTAGGCCGCTCGGTAGCGAGGCGAAATTGGCAAAAGCTCATGCCGAAGGAGATTCGCAGTGAAGTCGATCGGAAATAATTCAACACTGGAGGATCACTGAAATGGAAGCAATCGGATTGTTAGTCACGCTCGAAGCACGGTCAGGCAAGGAGGCTGATGCCGAGGCATTTCTAAAGTCAGCTCAGCCACTCGCGCTCGATGAAAAAGCGACCTTGAAATGGTACGCGATCAAACTCGGCCCGGGGAAGTTCGGCATCTTCGATACCTTTGCAAATGAAGCGGGCCGCAATGCCCATTTGACTGGTGAGATTGCGAAGGCGTTGACGGCGCGGGCCAGCGAATTATTTGCGGTTCCTCCGCAGGTGGAAAAAGTGGAGGTCCTTGCAAACACACCCTCAAAAGTGTGAGCGACCGCCTGCTTGTAACCAGGAAGGAGTGTTGTTTCTGGTCACAAGAAATGACAACAAGGAGAAAGAAGCAAAACTAGGAGAAAAAAATGACCAAGGAAAAAGAAATGAAAATCTCACAAACGTACCGAGCTGATTGCGCGTCCCGGGAGCCCAAGTCAGCGCTCCGAGGCTTGACGCAGCGGCTCGGCTTAGCGTTTCTCGCGTCTGCGCTCGTCATCGGTGTGACCGGTTCTGCCAGTGCCGGCCAGGCTCAAGACGAAGCAGCCGTTCGTGCGCTCGGAGATAACTTTGCCAAGGCTTTCGTTCAGAGGAACCCCGAACAGCGAACATCGCTATTCGCCGAAAATGGAACCTTCGTGACGCCCGTGGGTGACTTTCTGCAAGGCCACGTCGCCATGGTGAAGGACTTCGGTTCCGAAGCGCAAGCCGTCAACGGCAACACGCAAGCGGCATTCTCCAACTATCGGATCCGCTTCATCAAACCCGATGTCGCGGTCGTCGACGCGGTCCTTACCCTGCGCAACATCAACGGTCCGGATGGAACAGTCATCCCCGTGATCCCGGTCAACTTTTTCTACGTGGCCGCGCGCCATGGCGATAAATGGCAGATCGAAGATGGGCGCGCGCATTTCGTGCCCGCGCCAGCTAATAGCATGACCTCTCACAACTAACGTGGAGAACACTTGTGCCACATTCCACCCAGCTCGATAAGGAGTGAATCCCTACAAGCACGCCGGAGTGTCAAGCTGGCGTGCTTGTAGTTCGCAGGCACCACCTGCTGGTGCGGTGCAGCCACTGGCTGAACGTGCCAATCCTTCTGGGCCTCACCCTGAGTGGCGTGTCCATTTATTGGGCATCTCCGGTCTATCAGCACAAACCAGATCCACTGACCGGGAATTTCGATCCCCTTGCGGGCGTCGGTATATGGATATGCGCGCATGTACCAGGGCTGCACCAATACGGCAGTCCGCCTGACTGGGTCTACAACCACATGAGCCTCGGTCCCGGCATGCTCGCCTTGGCTCTGCGCCTTCATTGGCTCTGTGCTTATCTGTTCATGCTGAACGGCCTCGTCCTCGTTATAGGCTTGGCCATGGGAGGTGGCTGGCGTTCTCTGTTGCCCCGCCGGACCGACCTGCGCGATGCACTGAAGATGTTTCGCTACTACACAGGCCTCCCCCTTGCCAAACTAAGACGCCGCACCTGGCTCCATCCGCGTTTCAACACAAAATACAACGCACTTCAACGTGTCGCTTATTTTTCCGTTCCGGTCGCCGGGCTGCTATCGGTCTTCACAGGCTGGGCGATTCACAAACCCATGCAGCTCTATTGGTTGACTGCGATCTTCGGTGGCTATGACAAAGCGCGCATCTGGCACTTCTGGCTAATGTGGATTTTTATTCTTTTTGTCGTGCCCCATGTGATTCTGGTTCTCGCTGATGGGTGGGACACGCTTCGCAGCATGATCGTAGGTTGGTCAACGAGGGCGGAGAGATCGGAGGACTTTTGACAATGAACCTTGAAGACAAACACTCCGTGCTAGAGTCGGACGACACATCTTCGACTGAATCCGAGTCCCCACAAAAGCCCGCAAGCTTCTTCCTGGAACGGCCACCGCAGGTGATGGAAGTGGCGCCCCAGCTTTTGCGCCGTTGGAGTCGCCGCGATGTTCTGCTCTTCGGAATGGGTGCGATAGCTGCGGCCGCTGGCGGTGCCGCTCTCTTGCCTCAAACTACACTCGAACGCCTGGGCATCATCCACGAAAAGAAGAACTGGCCGAAAAAGGAATGGCTTCTGAATAAAGCCCTGCGCATCGATGACGATGTAGCAGAGGCTCTTTATTCAACAAATCGCTTGGTGCCAACCTACACCAAATCGGAGATTACCCCGCTCAAGAACAACTACAACGGAGCCACCCCTGACCCCAGCTATATTCCGGAATGGCGTTTGACTCTTGACGGGCTCGCTTCCGGCTTAAGCGTTTCTTTGAACATCCGGAACCTGCTCGCATCCTTCCGGGTGCACGAGCAAATCACCCGGCTGGTGTGCGTTGAAGGTTGGAGCGCTATTGCCTGGTGGGCCGGGCTTAGCTTCGATGATTTGCTGCGGGCTTACCCGCCAATGTCCCAGGCGAAATGGGCCCGATTGGACTCATCAGTCAATCTCGGTCGGTGGGGAAATCCCGACCCATACTTCGTGTCGCTCGATCTGTCGACGGCTCGTCATCCGCAGACCCTGCTCGCGACTCACCTGAACGGAAAGCCTCTCACAGTAGAGCACGGAGCTCCGCTGCGACTGCTTGTACCTGTGAAGCTAGGTCTGAAGAACATCAAGGCGGTCACGCGGATTACCTATACCAAGGACGAACCGCCGGACTATTGGGCAAAGCGCGGGTATTCACGGTATGACGGAATTTGAACCGCTATTTTAGGACGTCTTGCGGAGTGAACGGGCCATTCGGAAGTGATCCGTGCTTCCGTCGGATCAGTACCGAGAAAACGCACTTCTGGTCATAAACTGACCGGCTTCGAGATTGTCGGCGACTCAGAAGTTGTCCAGGATTAGTCTTCGGAACTGAGAAGCGTTTGTGGTGTGTGGAAAATGCACACCACCGATAGAGTAGAGCTTTACAGTCCGAATACCCCGTGCTACGCTTTTCCTCGGTACCGCCATCTTAGCGCCAGGCGGCTGGGCCTCTGACTGAGAACCTGCCAAACGTGTGTGGTTTCTGCCTGTTACAGGCAGAAACGTCGCGCCGAAGAACCTCCCCTCGAGGAAAGGAAAGTCGTCTCTCTTCGCGCCGAATGACCCCGATCCGTTCAATGCCTGTTTCAGGCATCCAATGTGCTGTGGTGCATCGCGAAGGGGATTTTCACGACAAAAGGGGACACCTTGCTTAAGCTGCGAAAAGTCGAGATTGTTGGCTTCAAGTCGTTCTGCGAACGCACTGTGGTCACTTTTAGCGGCAACGGCACCACTTGCATCGTGGGCCCCAATGGCTGCGGCAAATCCAACGTTGTCGACGCCATCAGCTGGGTGTTGGGCGAGCAGAGCCATAAGACCCTTCGCGCCGAACGTATGGCCGACTGCATCTTCAACGGCACTACCAAGCGTCCCCCTATGGGCCTCGCCGAGGTCACTATCACGATGGAGGATCCCGAACTGGCCGAAGCCGCTCGATTTGTTATGGAGAGCGTTTCTGCGGCGGAAGATGCCGATCCCGCCGCAGAGAGTTCCGCAAGCGCCAGCGCTCCGGAAGCAGAGACGTTTCCAGGCGAACAAACCACGTCTGCAGAAATGACGGAAGTAACATCTGATCCGCCTGAACAGTCCGCTGCACCTGGTGAATCGAGTTTCATCGCCAAGAAACGCAAGAAAGCGGAAAAGCCGGCGCTGACCACCAAGCCTGGCGAAGTCATAGTGAGCCGGCGCCTTTACCGCAGCGGCCAGAGCGAATACCTGATTAATGGGCGCGTCGCCCGTCTCCGCGACATTCAGGAAATGTTTATGGGTGTCGGCCTCGGTCCCGATTCCTACGCCATCATCGAACAGGGGCGCATTGGGCAGATCCTCGCGACCAAACCCATGGAACGCCGCGCCATCATCGAGGAAGCGGCTGGCGTCACCAAGTACAAAACGAAAAAGCGACTGAGTGAAGCCAAGCTCGAATCCTCGAAGGTCAATCTCTCGCGCGTCAATGACATCGTCGTTGAAGTCGAAAAACAGTTGGGTTCGCTGAAGCGCCAGGCAGCCAAAGCGCGCCGCTATTCGGAGATTCGCGAGCAGATGCGCGGCATCGTCCGCCAAATGCTTGCCGGAAAGGCCCGCGAACTCGATGCCGAAGCTGAACGCGTCGGCACCCGGTTGGCGGAGTTGACCGCCGCGGAAACGCAGCGTGCTCAAACCATCCACGAGCAGGAAGCAGATCAGGACAGGCTGAGCCAGCGCATCTATTCGTTGGACGCGGAAATCCGCCAGAACCAGAACGTTTTGAACCAGACCGCCCTGGAAGTCGATCGGTGCGAGAACCGTATCACGTTCAACCGTACCCGCAGCGCTGAACTTGGCGGCCGCAACGAACAATTGGCTGCGGAACGCCACACCATCACCGAGCAGCGCCTTGAATGGGAATTGAGAGACCGTACCCAACAGCAGGCGGTAGATGCTGCCCGAACAGAATCGGTTAACGTTACCGCTCGCGTCGAAGCTCTTGCTGCGCGCGCTGACTTTCGTACCACGCAAATCGCGGAATCAGAAGCGCGCGTGGAGGCATTGCGGCGCGCGGCTACGGAGGCCAGCGAGAGCGTCCTGCGGCTGCATGGCGAGCAGAAGCAGGCCGAAGAAGCCCTGGTACACCAGAATGAATCGCTGCACAGGTTGGAATCGCGCGAGGCGGAACTCCTGGAATCCTCCGTTCGCGTGCGCGATGACGCCGAACAGGCCGCGCAAAACTTGCAGAACGCCCTGGAACGGACGAGCGAGCTGCAGCAAACTGCCGCGCAACTCCAGTCGCGGTTGGCGGATTTGCGCCAGAATCGCGAACGCACCTCCAAAGAGGCGGATTCACTGCGCGATTCCCTTTCCGGCGTCCGCGCGCGGCATTCGACCCTGACGCAAATCCTGAACGATCATTCCTACACGGGTGAAGCGGTGCAAAAGCTTTTTGCCGCAAACGAACGGCATGGCGGCCAGGATTTTCGCGCCGTCGGTGTGCTGGCGGACTATGCGGAAGTCCAGGAGCAGCATGAAGCCGCCATTGAACAGTACCTGCGCGAGGAACTGGAGTACGTCGTCGTGGAAACCTACGACCATGCCCGCGCGGGAGTCAGCATGCTGCGCGAGGAAGTTGGCGGCCGAGCAACATTCTTCGTCGATTCCCTCCGTAATCTGAAACTCGACGAATATGAACCCATTGTCCATTTCCGCTCTGAAGACGGCGTGATTTCGCGGCTGGATAAGCTTGTCGAATTCCGCGATCCTCTCGGCCCTGCCGCAAAACAATTTCTTCCGCGGCTGCGCAATGGCTATCTTACCGAGACCAGGTCCGCGGAAAGATTGGCCCGCGACTACCCGCAATGCGCTTTCGTGACGCCTGAGGGGACATGCTACCAGGGACGCATGGTCACCGGAGGCCGTCCCGATGAAGCGGGCCCGCTGGGCATGAAACGGGAACTGCGGGCCGTGAATGCCGAACTGCTCCATCTGGAGCAGCGCTGCAGTACGATCCAGTCCGAACTGGAAACCATCAACGCTAACTTGCGTTCCACGGAGCAAGCCCAGGAAGAGTTGATAGTTCAGCAACGCGAGGCCGAGCGCACACTCTTCGCCGCCAAACATCGCCACGAGCAGATGCAGAGCGACCTTGCGCGCCTTGGCCTGGAGCTAACGGGCTGCCAGAGCGAATTGACCCGTGTCCGCAAAGAAATTGATGCTGTACAACAGCGTGCTTTGCTTGCGGAAACCCAGCACCACCTGGCTGCCTCCAGCCGCGCGGAAGCCGAGGCCGAGAGCCTTCGCCTGACAGAGGAAGTAGCGCAACTGCGAAACTTCATTCAGACCGAACGCGACGAGTTAGCCACCGCCAAAGCCGAACTCGCCACCATGAATGAGCGGCTGGCTTCCGCGGAGGCCATTGCGAACCGCCTGCAGGAAGAGCGCGCGGACCTGGAGCGCCGCGAAGCCGCGCTGCGCCAGCAGGAAGCCTCCATCAACGAGGAAACCGCGGCGATGGCCCGGCAGACGCAAGAATTAACCGTGCAGCTCGAAACGCTCCGCGTCGAGAAGGCCCGGCTCGCGGAACGCCAGAAGGAAATGGAGCAGGAATGGGATGCGGACCGCACCCGCGTTACCCAGCTTGAAGATCATCTCCGCATGGCTCGACAGGCGCTTCAGGAGATGCGCGAAGAACGCGGCAAGTTTGAAATTGAGAAAGCGCGCAACGATTCCGACCGCCAGCACCTGCGCGAAACTTGTCTGACGGAAGTCAATGCGCAGCCCGAGGATCTTATCGCCTCGGAAACCGCCTTCATGACCGGGGAAGAACTCGCGACCGCTGAAGCCAGCTATCGTGAAATGAAGCAGCGCATCGAGAACATGGGCGCGGTTAACATGATGGCGCTCGAGGAATTCAACGAGTGCGAGCAGCGCTTCACCTTCCTTACACGCGAGCGCGACGATCTGCTCCAGTCCATCGCCGATACCCAGCAGGCGATCAAGGAACTCGACCTCATCACCAAGGAACAGTTCGAGCAGGCATTTGCCTCTATCAACGCCAACTTCACCACTGCCTTCCACACCATCTTCGGCGGCGGCACGGCGGAAATGCGCTTGACCGAGCCGGACAGCTCCGGTGACGCGGGCATCGACATTGTGGCCTCGCCTCCGGGCAAACGGCTCCAGAATGTCCTGTTGCTCTCCGGCGGCGAAAAAGCCATGACCGCCTTGGCGCTGCTGATCGCGATTTTCCGCTATCAACCCAGCCCATTCTGCATCCTGGACGAAGTCGATGCGCCGCTGGACGAAGCCAACGTGGGCCGCTTCACCCGCCTGATTGGGGACATGAGCACGCAAACGCAGTTCATCGTAGTCACCCACAATCGCAAGACCATGGAAACCGGCAGCGTGCTTTACGGCGTGACCATGCAGGAGCCCGGGGTGTCCAAGATTGTCAGCGTACGCTGGGAAGGCGAGCAAGCGCCCACTCCTAAACAGCGCGCCGCGTCGGCAGCCTGACCAGCCTTTTTCTCGAAGAAAAATTGCATTCCAGATGGGGATTCTCGTGGTATTTCTGCCGGTGTATGGTGTGACGCGCAACATTGACTTCGCCGTGCACTGGGTTAAAATGCAGGACACTCGCTCAGAGGCTACTTCTGGTGAGCACTACTTCCGAAACGAAAGTCATTCGCGAAACGAATTTTACGGGTATCGCACCGGCGGCACGCGGCAAGGTGCGCGATATCTACGATCTCGGCGACCGTCTGCTGATCGTGGCCACGGACCGCTTGTCCGCCTTTGATGTGGTCATGCCTACGCCCATTCCGGACAAGGGCCGAGTACTTACCCAGCTTTCGCTATTCTGGTTTGAACTGCTCCATGACGTCATTCCCAATCATGTCTTGAGCGCCACGCAGTTCCCTTCTCCCTTTGACCGCTATGCGGAGGATCTCGCCAGCCGCTCCATGGTGGTGCGCAAGACGCAGCCGTTGCCAATCGAGTGCGTAGCCCGTGGCTATCTTTCCGGTTCCGGCTGGAAGGAGTACCGGGCGACAGGTAAAGTTTGCGGCATCGCTCTGCCCTCCGGCCTGAAGGAATCCGATAAGTTGCCGGAACCCATCTTCACGCCATCGACCAAGGCGACCAAGGGCCACGACGAAAACATCCCATTTGGACGTGCCGCGGAAATTCTCGGCCAACCACTTGCCGACCAAGTCCGCTCCGTCACTCTGGAGCTTTACCGCCGTGCTGCCGCCTATGCGGAGCCACGCGGCATTCTTCTGGCGGACACCAAGTTCGAATTCGGACAGTTGGACGGTGAGTTGATCTGGATCGATGAAGCTCTGACGCCAGATTCATCGCGATTCTGGCCCGCCGCGCAGTATAATCCCGGAGGCCCTCAACCGTCCTTCGACAAACAGTTTGTACGTGATTACCTGGAACGCATTCACTGGCCTAAGTCCCCTCCTGGCCCGGTGTTGCCGCCGGATGTTGTCGCCGGCACTCGGGTGAAGTATCGCGAGGCCTACCGCATTCTGGTGGGCCGCGATTTGGATTAATACTTCCCCCGGCTCATAAATTGCTCAGATTGCAGCGGAGAGTGCTGAAGTGAAAGATCAATTGGAAAGCCTCGTCGCACTAATGGTGGAGCGCGGGATACTGTTCGACGAGGCGGTCGGCGAATTCGAGAAACGTTTCATCAAGCGCGTGCTGGACCGCACCAATGGCAACCAATCCCGGGCCGCGAAAGTCCTCGGCATTCACCGCAACACGCTAAGCCGGAAAATGGGCCAGTACAAGCTGGATCATCGGCGGGGTCGGGCCCGGTAACCCAGTTGAAAAGTTCAAAAGTTTAAGAGTTCAAGTAGAGAAGGGCAACCCAAGAGGGATTCCTCACTTCGCAGACTCCGTTCCCTTCGACTCTGCTCAGGGCGGAATGACGGGTTTGGAGTGGCCGGTGAGGCGGGAAAATCTACCTTCGGGAAATCGGATTTGGGCAGCGGAATCGAAAGAAACAAGGCAAGATACGCTTGCGTGCCGTTGGTCAATTTTCGGATCTCAGGATAAATAAAACGGCCCCGGTTTCCCAGGGTCGCTTCTAATTTCCAAGTTGTTCTTCCCTACGGCTTTTTTGCCGCCGGCTTCCTTGGCGCGGGCTTTTTGTTTTCCTTTGGCAGGTCTTCCGCATTCACCTTGGCTTTGTCCCAATGCAGCATGAAGGCTGGGTCGGGATCGTAGGATTCCAGCGTGCCCGTGAAGCGCACCGCATTGCCCTTCTCCAGCTTCGCGGCTTCCGGCTGATCCGCGGTCTTGATGGCCACTTCCATGTTCGGAGTGGTCGCGGCCTCGAACTCCGCATCGCTGGTCACAAAGGCGTTCTTCAGAACCACCGTGTCTGGGCCGGGCGTAACCTCCATGATCTTCCCCGGCACATCGGGGAACTCGAGTCCACAAGCTGCCGTCCACGTCAGTTTCCCTTTGTCGCCTCCCGCCTTCAAATCGGTGACTACCGAGGCGATGGTCATATCCTTCCGCGCAGCGTCGAGATCGGCGCTGCTGAACAGCTTGTAGCTCGCCGGGCGATCCACGGAGGTCGCCGCGAGTTGCAGCAGTTCGTTCAATTCGGCTTGCGAGAGAGCGTCACACACCGTGCCGCCCTGATAGATGGCAATCACCTTCGGGATATATGCCTTAACCTGCTTGGACTGCGCTTCGGTGGCGTTCTTCGAAGTCGCCGCTCGCGCAAACGCCCACAGCGCATCCAGTTGCTGCGGGGGATTCATGGCCGCGTAGGCGCGCCCAAGATTGAAATTGGAAATAAAATCGTCGGGGTTGCTCGTCAGAATATTCTTGAAGACCTGGACCGCGGCGGGATAGTCCTTGCCAGCCATCGCCGCGTTGCCGGCAGTGCCATAGAAACTCAGAGCCGCCTTTTTCTTTTCGTCCGCGAACTTCGCGTCATCGTATCCTTCCGGCTTTGGCAGAGAGTCGACCGATTTGGCGCCGTCCAGGGCCGCCTGGTAAGCAGCCTTGGCGGTTGCGGCATCGGGATTCGTCGTGTTGTTGTAAGCAAACGCGCGGGCCGAATAGGCCTGGTAACGCTCGCTCGGGGTGATCTTGTCGCCCAGCGCAAGCTCCTTGTCGGCATACTCGACAACCTTGGGGAAATTCTTCTGTGACGCGTAATTTTGGTAGTACAGCGGGTAGACGTAATTCAATAGGGTCGAATTCGGGTACTTGGCCACAAAATCATCCAGGGCCTTGAGCTGCGCCGCCGGATTCTTCTCATTCTGCGCGGCCGTATACGCGTTGTACTCCGCCACCGTATACTTTGGCGCGGCCGCGGCGCCCCCGCCGGCATCTTGTGCCGCCACCGGTGCGGCCTTCAAACAAAACAGGCAAAGCCCCGTGAGCAACGCCAAGCCTGCTATCCGTCGTGTTGCGTTCATTCCGTTATCTCCTCGCTCCTGCGGCTAATCTAAGAATGAAGGAATCTGGCAGCCACCAGAGGCGCTCACCAGCCGTACCTGCTCGTCCCTGCAAAGAAATATGGCTCGCTTGGAAACTTACGGATTATAGGGGCAGCCGCCGTCCATCCGCAAGTCGTTAACCGAACGACGCAAGTGCCCGTTGAGTACAAGCGATCTTCCGAATGTCGCCTTGCCCCACTTCGCCTCCGAAGCATCCGTAGCAGCGCGGCATCCTTGGAGTAAGATGAGTTTCGCACAAAATTCGTGGCCTCTGCGAGGAAGAAATCAAATGACAAACATGCACAATGTGAATAGCGACGCGGACTTGGAAAGGCCATTGTCCGGCCAGGTGGCGTTAGTCACCGGAAGCAGCCGCGGTATAGGCAAAGCCATCGCCGGGAAACTCGCACAACTCGGCGCCGCCGTGAGCATCTGTGGCCGCAATCCAAAAGCCCTGGAGGCGGCTGCTCGCGAGCTTGACGATTTCCCATCCGGCATTCTCTTCCGCGTCGCGGATGTGACCAATTCAAGCGACGTCTCCGCGCTCGTGGACGCCACGGAGAAAAAGCTCGGGCCGATCACGCTGCTCGTGAATAACGCGGGCATCGGCAATCCCGGATTTGGACCTGTGCAGGACAAAAGCGAGAGCGACTGGGACCTCGTCCTGAGCACCAACCTCAAGAGCGTTTTTCTGGTATGCCGCGCCGTCGCGCCGCTCATGATTCAGCGCCGCCGGGGCGACATCATCAACATCAGTTCACTCGCGGGCAAGAATACCTTCGCCGGTGGCGGACTCTACTGCGCTTCCAAATGGGGGCTTCAGGGACTGAGCGGGTGCATGGGGGAAGACTTGCGAGCCTTCGGCATTCGTGTGAGCGTCATTAGTCCCGGGAGCGTGGCCACGGAGTTTTCGGGGAGGGGGCCGAAAGATCCCGCGAAAGTGCTTACGCCGGAAGATGTGGCCCACGCCGTGGCCATGGTGGCGTTGCAAGGGCCGCAGAGCTTCATCAGCGAAGTGCACCTGCGGCCGGTATCCAAGCCCTGAGCCCGGGGTGGCGCGCGTTGCCGCGGGCGGAGCTTTTTCCTCTTGACAATAGTCGTTGCCACGACTATATTCACAACATGAATCCGCGGTCCCTTGCTTGCCCCACAATTCACCTCGAGGACCAGCTTTTCGTCGCTATCCTCAAGGCCGCTGATTCCCTCTCGCAGGAAGCTGACCAACTGATCAAGGCCGCAGGCCTCACGGCAGCTCAATACAATGTTCTTCGCATCCTGCGCGGCGCCGAACCCGATGGCCTCCCTTGCAGCGGCATCGGCGAGAGAATGATCTCCCGCGATCCGGACATGACCCGCCTGCTCGACCGCATGGAGAGCCACCAACTCATCACCCGGGAGCGCCAGAAGGCGGACCGCCGGGTCATCAAGACCCGCATTACTCCGGAAGGACTGAAAGTGCTGAAAAAGTTGGATCAACCGGTCCATGATCTGCACAAGAAACAGTTTCGCCAAATGACCGCCGCTCGCATGAAGCAACTGGCGGAACTGCTGGTGGAAGTAGAGAAACGTGAACCCCTCTAACGGCTTCACGCATCCAAGGACCAATTTCGCAACAAAGAAAAACAAGGAGAACTAAAATATGCAAGCGCATTTTTCTCATATTGCAACTGGCGCGGCCCTAGCGCTGGTCATTTCGCTTCCTGTCTTTGCCGGGACCACAACTTATAAAATCGATCCCCAGCACAGCTCCGCACAATTTGCGGTCACCCATTTGATGATTTCCACGGTGCGCGGCGAGTTTCATGGCGTGAACGGCAAGGTGGTTTTGGACGACGGCGATATTACAAAATCCTCGGTTGAGGTGACCATCGATGCCACGACTGTCGATACTCGCGAGCCGGACCGCAACAAGCATCTCAAGAGCCCGGACTTTTTCGATGTCGCCAATCACCCCGAAATCACATTCAAATCCACCAAGGTCGAAGCCGCTGGGGCCGGCAAACTCACAGTCACCGGTGACCTGACGATTCGCGGCGTCACCAAGCAGGTTGTTCTCGAGGTGACCACTCCCAAGGCTCCCATCAAAGATCCCTGGGGACTTCAGCGCACTGCCGTTTCCGGCAGCACAAAAATCAATCGCCAGGATTTCGGCGTTGCCTGGAACAAGAACCTCGATTCCGGCGGCGTCGTTGTTGGGGACAATGTGGACGTCACCTTGGACGTCGAGATGGTTGTTCCTCCGGCTGCAAAGTAACTCCGCGGCCGCGGCCTCTTCCGACCGGATTGGAGATGTAGGGCGCGGTCCCCAGCAACCGCCCGTGCATCCAAAAAAGTTCTTAACGAGCCAAAGAGAAACTGGGAGATGAGTCATGCAAAAGCCTGCCGTCACCGATCATCCGGTTCACGAAGTAATCCGCGGGCGCTGGAGTCCGCGAGCTTTTTCGGAGAAACTCGTCCCCGCCGAGGTCTTGAGAAGTCTGTTTGAAGCGGCACGGTGGGCCCCTTCGAGCAATAATGAGCAGCCTTGGGCTTTTCTGGTGGCTACCACGGACGACCAGGAATCTCATTCCAAGATGTTGCGCACGCTGGTAGAGTTCAATCAGACTTGGGCCAGGCACGCACCCGTTCTGGCACTTGCGGTTTCCGAACTGGCTTTCGCTCGCAACGGCCATTCCAACCGCAATGCCTTCTATGACACGGGCGCGGCCGTCGCCTACTTGACCATGGAGGCTACCGTGCGGGGGCTTTTCGTTCATCAGATGGCCGGATTTGATCCTCACAAAGCGATCGAACTTTTTGCCATTCCAGCGGGTTGGGAACCGATTGCCGCGATGGTCATCGGCTATCCGGGTGATGCGCAATCCCTGCCCGAGACTCTTCGTGAGCGGGAACTCGCCCCCCGCAGCCGCAAGCCGCTCGCTGAATTCGTGATGTCCGGAAGCTGGGGCCGGCCCGCTCCGTTCCTGAACAAATAATTCGAAGGAAAGCGGGAGGCCGCCGGAATGCACACCATCCTCGAGTCCCTCCTCCGCCACGGTTATCTGCTTTTGGCGGCATGGGTGTTTGTCGAGCAAGCCGGCCTCCCGCTGCCCTCCTTCCCAATGCTCCTCGCCGCGGGCGCGCTATCGGGAGCCGGGAGCATGAACTTCGCGGCTGCCCTGTTCTTAGGCGCCATCTCCACCGTCTCTGCGGACACGATCTGGTATGAACTTGGGCGTCGAAAAGGAATCAAGGTCGTGCAATGGCTCTGCCGCATTTCCCTGGAGCCGGACTCCTGCGTACGCCGGACTGAGGGACTGTTCGAGAAGCAGGGCGCGAGGTCTCTTCTCTTCGCCAAGTTTCTCCCGGGCTTGAACGCTGTTGCCACTCCGCTCGCCGGCATCTTCCAAATGCGCTTGCGCAAGTTCCTGCTGTTTGATGTGCTCGGCGCCTTCCTGTGGATAGGCACTTACATGGGACTCGGCTATTTGTTCAGCGGCCAGATTGAACGGATCGCGCAGCAGGCTTCCGCACTGGGCGGCTGGCTCCTGGTCCTGCTGGCCTCTATTCTCGCCTCCAACATTACTTATAAATTTCTGGCCCGGCGGAAATTCCTTCGCGACCTTCGCATCAGCCGGATTACCGTGGACGAGTTGAAGGAGAAACTCGACGCCGGCGAAGAATTGTCCATTGTGGATTTGCGCCACTCACTGGATTTTGAAGCCGACCCGGAAACCATTCCCGGGGCGGTGCATCTGGACTCCAAGGAGCTGACAGAAAAGAGTGATTTGCTTCCCGTCGGACGCGAGATCATTCTTTTCTGTACTTGACCCAACGAAGCCACCAGCGCCCGTGTGGCGCTGCTGTTGCGCAACCGGGGCATCCAGCGCATTCGCCCTCTCCTGGGTGGCCTGGAAGCTTGGCGGGAACGCGGCTATCCGCTCGTCGGAATTGCACCGTGATACTTTCGAACGACAATGCGCAGCTGAACTAGAACAACGAAAAGGCGTGTTCTTATGAATCAAAGCCGCGGCAACACGATTCCACCCTGCGCCTGGTATTTTCCCTTTTTGTCCTTGTAACTGACTTCGCATTGCTCGTCGCTTTCAAAGAACAGCACCTGGCACAGCCCTTCATTGGCGTAAATCTTAGCAGGTAGAGGCGTTGTGTTGCTGATTTCGAGGGTCACGAATCCTTCCCATTCCGGCTCGAACGGCGTAACGTTCACGATGATTCCGCACCGCGCGTACGTCGATTTTCCCAGGCAGATGGTCAAAACATTCCGTGGAATGCGGAAATATTCCACTGAACGCGCCAGCGCGAAGGAATTCGGCGGAATAAGACATGCCTCGCCCTTGTACTCGACCAGCGACCGGGGATCAAAATGTTTTGGGTCCACAATCGTCGAGTTCACATTCGTGAAAATCTGGAATTCGTCGGCCACGCGGATGTCATACCCGTAGGAGGATACGCCGTAGCTGATCACCCCTTCCCGGACTTGCCGGTCGGTGAACGGCTCGATCATCCTGTGCTCCAGCGCCATGCGGCGGATCCAACGGTCTGGCTTTACGGACATCCATTCCTCCTGTATAAGTCGCGAAAAACGTATCATCTCAAAACGTTAAAGTGTAGATTAGGTGGCATGTCTTGACAACCCGGACAGCAGCCTCTAGCATCGGGCCACGGATTCTTGGAGGGCGGTGTGATCAAGCTCGACATTGTAAATGCGGTGGTCGGAAAAACGAACATCAGCCGCACAAAAGCGGAACAGGCAGTGGAAACGGTATTCGAATCTCTCAAGAGCGCCTTGGGCCGCGGCCAACGCATCGAACTGCGCAAATTCGGGGTCTTCAGCGTCAAACCCCGCAAGACGGGCATCGGCCGCAACCCGCGCACCGGCGAAGAAGTCAGCATCCCTCCAGGTAAAGCCGTTCGCTTCAAGCCCGGCAAAGAACTGCAGGGCTTGGAAGACACCACCGCCACGGCCGCCAAGTAAATCTTTGTGAATCCACCGGAACCAGAACAGCGCGCTCCCGCTTTTCTGCAGCAGCCTGCGTGGACCCCTACGCGTGATCCCGGCAGCTTTTATCAAGCTGCCCGCGCGCACCCTTCCCATAGGTCTCTCTTCCTTGCCGCCGGATTGTTTTTTCTCACTCTTCTCACTTCGCTCCTTGCCGGCGCGCATTTTGCCGCGGCCTACGCTCGCAATCAGGCGGCCTCGTTCGATGCCTTCTTCCAGACGTTTCCCCTGGCCTACCATCATCCTTCGTTTCTGCTTTCGGGATTGCCCTTCGCGGTCACGCTGCTCACCATTCTGCTCGCTCACGAACTAGCCCACTATTTCACGTGCCGTCATCATCACATCCACTCCAGCTATCCCTTCTTTATTCCCGCGCCCACCTTGATCGGCACCTTCGGCGCGTTCATTCTGATTCGCTCTCCCATCCGCTCCTGTCGCGCCCTTTTCGATGTGGGCGCTTCCGGGCCGCTGGTGGGATTCCTCTTTGCCGTGCCGCCCCTCGCTTACGGAGTGCTGCACTCAAAAGTCATTCCCGCGATTGGCAATGACGGAAACGCCGACCTGATTTTCGGGGTGCCTCTCGTGTTGAAGCTCGTGACCGCGATCCTCCAACCAAATGCGCATGCGGCCGACCTGCTCCTTCATCCTGTGGGCCGTGCCGCGTGGGTCGGGCTTTTTGCCACCGCGCTTAATCTGCTCCCTGTCGGGCAACTCGATGGCGGGCACATCGTCCGCTCCGTCAGCCCGGCGATTCATCGCTGGGTTTCCTTGCTTTTGCCGCTCCTACTGATTCCGCTCGGCTACTACGTCTGGAGAGGCTGGTTCTTCTGGGCCGCGATGCTCTTCGGGTTGCGCTTTTTCCGCATGGCCCCGATTTACGATCCCACGCCGCTCGACCCGGACCGCAGATTTGGCGCGGTCATCGCGTTGCTGGTTTTCCTGCTCTGCTTCATGGCTAATCCCCTTAAGTAATTGCCGCAACCGAGGAGGGCAGTGAGCGAACCGCCAACAAACCGACTTGCCCGCAGCCTCCGCGAACGCGACCTCCTCTACCTTTTCGTCGGTTCCGTCATCGGCTCTGGAATTTTTCTCACACCCGGATTGATCCTACAGCGACTCGGAGGCTCCGTCGGTTACTCGCTGCTGATCTGGCTGCTTGGCGGAATTCTTTCGCTTCTCGGTGCGCTCACTTATGCAGAATTGGCCGCTGCCAATCCGGAGGCGGGTGGCCTCTACTGTTATATTCGCGACGCCTTCGGCCGGCTGCTGGCTTTCCTATACGGTTGGTCCCTTTTACTGATCATTGCCAGCGCAACCATCGCGGCACTCGCTCACGCTTTCACCGCCTATCTCCAGGAAATCTTGCCGCTCCCTCCGATTGGAGAAACACTCGTTCCGCTTCTCATGATTGCCGCCGTTACCATCGTCAACATCTGGGGCACGCGAAAAAGCTCGGACCTTCAGAACGTGACCACCCTCATCAAGGTTGGCATCATCGTTATTCTTGGCAGCGCCTTGCTCATCCTCGGGTTCTGGCACGGCAAACATGCCGCGGAGCTTCCTGCTGCGATGGGCTCTCCACTCTCAGGTTTTGCGCTGCTCTCCGCTCTTGGCTTCGCGATGATTACGGTGCTGTGGGCCTACGAAGGCTGGCAGTTTGGCACCTACAGCGCCGGTGAAGTGGTGAATCCGCAGAGAAGTTTCCCGCGCGCCTTTCTCTTCGGCTCTATTCTTCTGGCAGGACTTTATCTTTATGCCGTGATCGCCTACCTCGTCGCCCTCGGCCCTCGAGCCGCCACGGCCAGCAACACCATCGCCGCCGCGGCCGCTACCTCCGTCCTCGGCCCGTGGGCCGGTAAGCTCGTTGCCGCCACCATCCTTGTTTCCACCTTCAGTTCCACCAACAGCGTCATGCTCACCGCTCCGCGCGTATTCTTCGCCATGGCCAATGACAATCTCTTCTTCAAGAAGCTTGCGGAGGTCCATCCCCGCTTCGGCACACCCGCAGCCGCGGTCTTCATTCTCGGCGCGTGGTCCTGCATCCTGGCGCTGGCAGGGGGCTTCGAAAAATTAACGAACGGCGCCATCTTTATCGGCTGGATTTTTTATGGCCTGGGCGCGGCTGCGATTTTTCCCATTCGCCGGGCCAACCAGGGTAAGGCGATTCCCTATCGTGTGCCCGGCTATCCCCTGACGCCGCTACTTTTTGTTCTGGCGGCTCTGGCGATTGTCGGAAACGCTATCTATGGCGCGATAAAAGATCCCCATGAGTTCACCTATCTATTGGTAGCTGTCGGCCTGATGCTTTTTGGCCTGCCAGGCTACTTCTTTTGGTCCCGCCATCCCCGCTAGAGCAACGTCAACGGATCCATGTCCACCAGCATCGCGGTTTGCGGGATTTCGTTCGCATCGCAAAAGACCAACGCACCGCTCAAAAGTTTTGTCAGCACCGACTTCTTTGGCGACTTCAGCACAAATTGGTAGCGATGTTCCTTTTTTAGACGCGCCAGCGGCGCCGATGCGGGGCCTAGAATCCGTACTCCCTTCCCATCCCGCGGAGCAAAATATTCGGAAAGCTGCCGCGACCATCGGATTGCATTCTCCAGATTCGTATCCCGCACGATCACATTCGCCAGCGAGGTGAACGGCGGATACATCATCATGCGCCGGAAGTGCAACTCTTGTTCATAGAACGACAAGTAGTCCTGCCGCACCGCATCCTTCACTGCATAATGCTCCGGGTAATATGTCTGGATAAGCACACGCCCGGCTAATTCCCCGCGGCCCGCACGGCCAGCAACCTGCGTGAGCAGCTGAAACGTGCGTTCCGCCGCGCGAAAATCCGGCAGGCTCAACGAAGAATCCGCTGAAACCACTCCCACCAAGGTCACGCGCTGGAAATCGTGCCCTTTCGCCAGCATCTGCGTGCCCACCAAAATGTCCAGTGCACCAGTGGCGAATGCGCCCAGGGTTTCCTGGTACTGCTGCTTCGTTCGCGCCGTGTCGCGGTCCAGCCGCGCGATCCGCGCACCGGGAAATTCTTTTCGCAAGCGTTCTTCCAGATGCTCGGAGCCTTCGCCAAAAAAATACACATACTTCGACTCGCACTTCGGGCAAACCTTCGGCACCGCCTGGATCGAACCGCAGTAGTGACACTCCAGCCGGTTGCGGCTTTTGTGATGCGTCATCGAAATGCTGCAATTCGCGCATTGCACTGAAGCACCGCAGCTCCGACACAGCACCGACCAGGAATACCCGCGGCGGTTAATCAAGACGAGCGCCTGCGTTTGAAAAGCAAGGCACTCCGCAATCCCGGCATGCAGCGCTTGCGAAATCGGGCTGGACTGGTGGGTCTGCTGAAAATCCTGCCGCAGGTCCACGACCTCGACTGCAGCCAGTGTGCGGTTCTCCACCCGCGATCCCATGGTCAGCAACTCGTATTTACCGTTCACGGCGTGATGGTAAGTTTCCAGCGACGGCGTGGCCGATCCGAGCAACGCCAGGGCATTCTCGGACTTCGCGCGCACAATCGCCACGTCACGCCCGTGATACCGGGGCGTTTCTTCCTGCTTATAGCTGTTCTCCTGCTCCTCGTCCACGATTACCAGCCCGAGATTTTCCACAGGCGCGAAGATCGCCGACCGCGTGCCCACCACCACGCGCGCCGCTCCATTTCGCACGCGCCACCATTCCTGAGCCCGTTCCACTTCGCTCAGCGCCGAATGCAACACCGCCACACCTTCAAATCGGGCGCCAAACCACGCCCGGCACTGCCGCCCAATCCACAGCGTCAGCGCAATTTCCGGCACCAATATGATCGCGGTCTTCCCGCGCGCCAGTGTGTCCTGCACGCTGCGCAGGTAGACTTCCGTCTTACCGCTACCCGCAACCCCGTGCAGCAGTTGCACACCAAACTCGCCTAATTCAAATCGCGCGCGAATGGCGTTGAACGCTTGCTCCTGCGTCTCGTTCAAGGTGTGCGCGGGTGGTGAGTAGCCAACGTCAAACGGATCTTCCACCGGATCAATCGGTTCTTCCCAACTCTCCAGCAGCCCGTCGCGCAGCATCCGTTCGATTAACGCTCGCGAAACTTGCGCCAGCTTCAGCAGTTGCGGCATCGGCAATGGCCCGCGTTCCGTTTCGAGCAAAGCGCGAATCCGCTCTTCCTTTTCTCCTCCCTCTCCCTGAGCCGCTTCCTTCCCTTTCCATGCCACCACGTGTTGCGTTTTTCGTTTCCGCCCCCGCACACTTTCGTGGATCTCCAGGTAGCCCCGCTTCTGCAGCCGCTGCAATACTTCCGGGGTGATTCCCAGCTTGCTGCCCGGACCAAGCGCCAACTGGCCCTTTCTTTGCAGTACTTTTCGCATAAGTTCTGCTTCCGCGCCGCCCAGATCGGTCAGCGCACTCCCGTCACACAATTTTTCCGCAAGCGCTTTTCCCGCCTCGGTCAATACAATCTGCCTCTTCAACGAAATTTCCGTCAGCGGCGGCAACATGGCGCGGAACACTTCGCCAATCGGGGCGAGGTAGTAGCTTGCGATCCATTGCCCCAGTTCCAGAAGTTTCGGGGTCAACGCCGGAATCAGATCAATCACCTTTTGGATTTCCCGAATCTTGGTTCCTTCCGGCGCGGTCACGGTCATTTCCAAGACGACTCCGACCAGCGATTTTTTCCGGAACGGCACCAGCACGCGGCTTCCCGGCTGGACATGGACGCGCAGCTCCTCTGGTACGGCGTAGGTAAACGTGGTGCGCAAAGGCACCGGGAGAGCAACATTGCAGTAGAATTCCGCCATTCCGCGTGTAGTGTAGCAGTTGTGAAGAATTGGAGAACAATTTGCAAGCGACAAGACGAGGAGCTGGACCTCACACCGGGCATTGAAGCGATGTGAAGATTGAGATCCTTGCTTCGCTCAGGATGACAACGTTGCTTTGTTGTTTTGGTCTTCGCATAGGTGTGGGTTGGTGTGGGGAGAACCCAAGATCCCACGCGCAACACCGGCCCGTGGGGCACCCAGCATCGTCATCGGCTGATCAAAAATATCCCCACAAAAACCGCTCCAAGCCCAATCCACTGCATCCGCGAAATTTTTTCGCCCAGAATGGTCGCGGCCAGCGCCACAGTCACCGCCCCGTACAACGATGCAAGCACGCTCACCACCGATACTTGCTCACGCATCATCCCGTAATTATTGAAAACGTACGCGCCCGTATCCAGGATCCCCATCCCCAGAATCCAGCGATTCACTCCCTTCTCGGGCAATGTCATGGGCTGTCGTAGAAGTAAAATCACTGCCGCGGTCATTAGAAAGCTCGTCAGCCGGATCAACCACACTGCCGGTACGCTCCCCAGCAGCGGCACGACGCGAATTCCCAAAAGCCAGAACATCACTCCGAAACCGACGCCGGATAGCAACGCCCAGCCGACCCCCAAGCTCCTTTTGCCCGGATGCGATTTCTCATCGAGCGAATTGGCATCACCAGGTATTTCCTCTCCTCTCGCCACAACCACGACGCCCACCAGAATCAGTACTACGCCAGCAATCCGCGGGGGTGTAAGCCGTTCGCCAGTCATCGCCGAAAGCAGCATCGTCAGCGCCGGATAACTTGCCGAAATCGGCGCCACGATGGACATCTTGCCAATTTCAAACGAGCGATAAAGGGCCAGCGTAGCCGAAGTGTTCAATACCCCCGCACAAATTCCCCACGTCCAAGGCCTCCAGCCCGAGCCATCCGCCAAATGCCCCCATCCGCCCAGCCAGTGCATCGCCGCAGTGAGCAGTAGCAATCCGGTCAGCTGCATGTACAGCATGGCGCGAAGCGTTCCGATTTTCCGGGTAGCAAAGCGCGCCAGCAGGTCGGCACTTCCCCAGAACAGTGCGGTAGTCAACCCCAGCAGAATTCCCATGGTGAGAGACTACGAGGACTTCTTCTTCGGCAGCGCCAGGCCCAGTTCCGCCATCACCTTTTGCAGGTCCTTCCAAACTTCGCCTTTGGCGTTTGGATTGCGCAGCAGATATGCCGGATGATACGTGGCCATCAGTTTGCGCCCGCGCCACTCCAGCCACTCTCCGCGAAACTGGGAAATGCCGCGCGTGGTTTCCAACAATGTTTTCGCGGCCACCGCGCCCAGGCAAACAAGCACCTTTGGGTTGATGGCATCAATCTGCCGCAGCAAGTATGGCGAGCACGTCTGCACTTCATCCGGCTCCGGCGTGCGGTTCTCCGGCGGCCGGCACTTCACCACGTTGCAGATGTACACGTCCTTGCGCTGCAAACCCATTGCCTCAATCATCTGTGTCAGGAGCTTGCCTGCGCGCCCCACAAACGGCAGCCCCTGCGCGTCTTCATCCGCTCCCGGTCCTTCGCCAACAAACACCAATTTCGCCTTTGGGCTGCCGTGGCCAAACACAATCTTGTTTCTTCCTATGTGCAGCTTACATCTCGTGCATTCGCCCATATCCTCACGGATCTTCAGCAGCGTATCGTCTTTAACTTTTTCGACCGATTCGAACAATGAGGGAACCGAAGGAGCCACCACGGGGAGAACACGCGGTGCCGGCGCTGATATAGCGGCAACCGGCACCTGCGCTTGGCTTTTCGGCTTGGGCAAGGAACTCTTCTCTGGAATAGAAGCGTTGGGCGGATGGGCAACATTCGGCGTCGAAATTACCGCTGAGCCCGCACTCGCCATGCGGTCCCGGTAAAATAGACTAATCCCCAGGTCCTCGTAATACCGGAGGCGTTCCTCAATTCTCTGCTGCAGTGATTCAGGAATCGATTCGGGCATGGTGGATCAGTCGCCGGCACGCTGGGAGGCAGGCTTGCTTCGCAAGACACCGCGCAGCCGCAGCGCCTCATCCAGAATGCGCTCCGCCACTTCGGCCTTGCTCATTCGCGGTAACGGCAAGTCCCTGCCATCGCGCGAAAACAGCGTCACAATATTTGTCTCGTGGTCAAAGCCCGCGCCTTCCGCAGTCACATCATTCGCCACGATCAGGTCGGCATTCTTTTGCGCAAGTTTCTTCCGCGCGTTCTCCGCGACATTCTCTGTCTCCGCGGCGAAGCCTACAACCAGCCGCTCGCCCTTTTCCCGCGCCACACTCGCCAGGATGTCGGGATTCGGCTCGAGCCGCAGCATCAGCGCTTCTTTCCCACGTTTGATCTTCTTGCTCGATTTCTCCGCCGGCCGGTAATCGGCGACCGCGGCCGCAAAGACCGCAATCGTGCTTGCCGAAAAGCGCGATTGCACTGCGCGTTGCATTTCTTCCGCGCTTCTGACGTCGATCCGCTCGACCCCTTGTGGGGTTTCCAGCGCTGTGGGCCCGCTCACGATCGCCACTTTTGCTCCCCGCCGCGCGGCCGACGCAGCCACCGCAAAGCCCATCCTTCCGGAGGATCGGTTGGTCATGAATCGCACCGGATCAATGTCTTCGCACGTCGGTCCGGCGGTGACGAGAACTGTTTCCCCCGCCAAATCCTGCGGCGCAGCCAGCGTTTCTCGCACAGCCTTCAAAATTTCTTCCTGCTCCGCCAGCCGCCCGGAACCAATCATCCCGCAGGCCAGATATCCTTCGCTTGGCTCCACGATGCGCGCGCCGCGCGCTCGCAACGTGGCCACGTTTTCCTGCGTCGCCGCGTGCTGCCACATGTTGACGTTCATCGCCGGCGCGATCACCGCAGGGGCGGTCGATGCAAGGTATAGCGTGGTCAGAAAATCGTCGGCAATCCCGCGCGCAAACTTGGCAAGAATATCGGCTGTTGCCGGCGCCACCAGCAGCAGGTCCGTGCGCTGCGCCACCGCGATATGGTCGATGGCGGAATCGAGGCTGCCTTCGCCGCCCGGCGCATTTGTGAAGAGGTCGGTAACTACACGTTGTCCGCTGAGCGCGGCAAAGGTAAGAGGGGTGATGAACTCGCGCGCCGCTCGCGTCATCACCACCTGGATGGAGTGCCCCTCGTCCTGAAGGCGGCGGACCAGTTCCGCTGATTTGTACGCCGCAATTCCGCCGGTGACCCCGAGGGTGATGCGCATGGTTGCCTTGCGGGCGCGCTACTTGCGCTTCTTGCCCGCTTCCTTCTCCTCGTCGCTCAAAGCCACCTCTGAAAAATCGTACTCAATCAACCCTTGAGTGACTTCTTCGCACGCGATCCTGGTTGCTTTTTGTGTGCGCACCATTTCCACCATGGGTGGAGCGCCCGCCATGATCTGCCGCGCACGGCGCGCGGCCAATACGACGTAAGCAAACTGGCTCTCCGGAGCTTTGGTTTGCACGGTCATGAGTGTCTTACCCTCCAAACGACGCCAAAAGTTGTTTTACCAGGTCGCGGCGACGTGTGTTCGAGCAGCGCAGGGCCAGAACAATCGCCTGCGCTTCTTTTCCCGCACGTTCCATATCATCGTTTACCACACAAAAATCGTAGAGACTCTCGCTCGCCACTATCTCTTCGCGGGCTTTCGAAAGCCGTCGCGCTATCTCTTCTTCGGCGTCCTGTCCCCGGCTACGCAATCGCGATTCCAAAGCCGAGCGCGAGGGTGGCAGGATAAAGATAGCCACCGATTGCGGCAACTTTTCCTTAACCTGTTTGGCGCCTTGTACGTCGATCTCCAACACCAGGTCCAGACCACTGCGCCGCGATTCTTGCAGCCACTTCTTGGGCGTCCCGTAGGAATGCTTGTTGAACACCTGGGCATATTCCAGAAATTCGCCCCGATCCACCATGTCCTTGAACCGCGCCTCAGTGACGAAATCATAACATTTTCCACTGGCCTCGGTCGCCCTGGGCTCCCTGGTGGTACACGAGACCGACGGCATCGTTCCGGGAAGCTCCAAAATCTTCTGCACCAGCGTGCTTTTGCCCGAGCCCGACGGGCCGGAAACGATCAAGACCAGCGGCTCTACATCCGTTCGCGCGGTCATTCGATGTTCTGGACCTGTTCGCGCAATTTTTCGATCTCCGCCTTAATCTCTAGCGCCAATCCCGTGATCGCCAGCGCCTCGCTCTCCACGCCTGGAGTTTTCGAGAGCATGGTGTTCGCTTCCCGGTGCATCTCCTGCAGCAGAAAGTCCAGCTTCTTTCCTAGCTCTCCAGCGCCGTCCAGCAATTTCGAAAACTGCTGCAGGTGGCTGCGCAGCCGATCCAATTCTTCACTGATGTCGCTTCGTTCCGCAAGCAGCGCCGCCTCCTGCGCCAATCGCGAAGGCTCAACGATAGTTCCGCTCAAAAGATCCTTCAGCCGCGCCTCCAGCCTTCGTGCAAACGCCGGGCGCAATGTTGCCACCAACTCACGCACCTGCTCCGTCTCGTCGCCGATGCGCGCAACCCGGGCGCGCAGCTCTTCGGCCAGGTGCCTCCCTTCCGTCCTGCGCATTTCATCCAGCTTTCCGAGCGCTTCCTGGAGATACCTTTCCAAAATCTTGCCAAACTCTTCCTGTTCCTCTTCCGATTCCGGCAACACCGAAGCCAATCCCGTAATTACTCCTGGCAACCGCAGCAGCGAAACGGGGTCCAGCTCCGCCTTCGTTCCGGTCTGTTTCTTTAGTTCTTCCGCCGCGTTCGCATACGCCTTCAGCAACTCCCGGTTCACGTGTACCGGCGCAGCTTCGCCCGGGTCCACGCTCACGTGCACATCCACATGCCCGCGGTGGATTCGTTCGCGCACGGACTGCCGCAGCCTGTATTCGTACGGCTCCAGCGATTCCGGTATCCGTAATTTCACATCGAGAAAGCGGTGGTTCACGCTTTTGACGCTCACCCGGATGGTCCACCCGCCAAATTCCCCGCGCGCCATGGCATAGCCCGTCATCGAGCGGCATTCGGGTTTGCTCGTTGTTACCACACCTGCTTCAGTGGAACTCTTTGCGCTCATTCTTGCTCGCTGGACCTCGCTGCATGGCGATTTGGCGTGTGTGCCGGCGCCAACATTTCTTCGTCCGCGAATTGCAGGTCGTGCAATCGCGCGTAACTTCCTCCCTTAGCCAGCAACTCGGCGTGCGTTCCGCTTTCCTGGATTCGCCCGTCCTCCAATACAAGAATCTTATCGGCTTTACGCACGGTCCCCAGGCGGTGGGCAATCACAAACACCGTCCGCCCCACCATCAGGTTGCCCAAGGCCTTTTGCACGTACTGCTCCGATTCGGAGTCCAGTTCCGAGGTGGCTTCATCCAGTATCAGAACTGGCGCATTCTTCAGAAGTGCCCGGGCGATAGCGATCCGCTGCCGTTGCCCACCGCTCAGCCGCGTGCCACGCTCGCCAATCACGGTGTTGTAGCCTTGTGGCAGTTCCAGGATGAAATCGTGTGCCAGCGCCGCCTGCGCGGCTTCGATCACCCTTTCGCTCGGCACATTCCCCATCCCGTAACATATGTTGTTGCGCACGGTGTCATGGAACAGGATATTTTCCTGCGTCACCATGGCGATCTGTTCCCGCAGCGACCTTAGCGTGAGCTCCCGAATATCGACGCCATCGATCCGAATCGCCCCCGAGTTCACTTCATAAAATCTCGGGATCAAATTCACCAAGGTGGTTTTCCCCGCGCCACTCGATCCCACCAGGGCGATCACCTCTCCCTTTTGCGCCGAAAGGGTGATCCTCTCGAGGAGCGGGGCCCGTTCCGGGCTATAAGAAAAACTCACGTTGTCGAACCGAATTTCGCTGTTCAACCCCTTCAGGATCTTCCCGTCTGGCTGGTCGATGACTTCCTCTTCCCTATCGAGGTAGGCGAATACCTGCGTGGTCGCGCCTTGCGCCGCCTCGAACTGCTGGTACACGTTACCGATGCGCTTCACCGGCATGTACGCGTTGAACATGGCGTAAAGAAATGCGAAGAATTGCGGCTCACTTATCTCCCTATGCTGGATCTGTCCGCGCGCGTAAAGCAGGAGCAGGGGAATAACAATTCCTCCCAGCAAATCCATGAGCGGCGAAGTAATTACCGCCGCGCGCACCCAGCGCATGCTTTCCCTCAACAGCCTTCTGGCCACCTCGCGGAACTTCCGCACTTCCCCATCTTCCATCCCGAAGGCCTTGACGATGCGGTTCCCGCTCACCGTCTCTTCCAGAATCTGGCTCAAGTCGCCCAAGCGCGTCTGGCTGTTCCCCACGGACAGGCGGATCTTTCGGCCCAATTTATTCAACGGATACACCACCAGCGGCAGCAGCAGGGTGGTGAAAATCGTCAATTTCCAGTTGAGAATCAGCATCACGAAGACCAGCGCCACAAACGTAAAACTTTTCTGAAACAGGTCCGCCAGGTATTCGCTCAACGCCATGCGGGTCTTGTCCACATCGTTGATGGTGGTGGAGATGATTCTCCCGGTGTGGTTCTGCTGGAAGAAACCGATTGGCTGGCGGATGATTTTTTCGTACAAGGCATTGCGTAGGTCGCGAATCGCCGCGTGCCCGGCATACTGAATCTGCGTTACCCCCAGATATTCCGCGACGGCTTTGGTGGCATAGAGCACAAAGAGCGTGATCGCGAAGATCGTGCCCACGTTGTGGATGCTCTGCGGCAGAAACCAGTTCAGGTACACGACATGCCGGTTCCACGGCAGCGTGACCAGCGGCAGTTGCGTGCTGACCTTCGTCGGGTCGAGCACGTACTCGACCGCGGGCACGATCATCAGCGCGACCAGTCCTTCCGCCGCCGCGACGAACGCCACTAGAATTACACCGAGCGCCAGACGTACGCCGTACGGCTTGGTGTAACCCAGCAATCGCTTCAGTTGTGGTGAAATGAGTCGGCCCACTCCCCTGCCCTCAAACAGCCCTCACCCCTGCACTTAGTACGCTATTCGGCCGTTGCGCGGTGTGTCAAGTTTTCGAGGGTGGGGTGTCGAGGGTGGGGCTAGCCTATGATTTTCGCGTGGGCCAGTATCTAGATGTCCGGTAACGACTCATGAGGCAGCGGCCCGCCAATTAGAGCAGTTCCTCAAGCTGTATAAAATTGAACACCCTGTCGATTCGACAATCTGTAATATTCTGGTCGTAGGGCGAGAAAGCGTGAAGTCGGCCACGATCGTGGGCGAGACTGATGAACGGTATCAATTTTCTCGCCGTTTCTTTCATCCCCTTCGTTGGAATTGTGGGAAGCCATACTTCCGAATTGCGAGTTCATTCATATGGCATGCGGAAAGCTATACCTAGAGCGTAAAATGTCCTCCCTGGCCTCGACAGAGTCCAATCGTACGAAGATAGCTATCTCCATCGAGCTCGCATTGTTTCGAAAGTCATCATCATCCTCTATTAGCTCATCACGACATTCATGATCGGGGTCGCGAAGTCTGTGGCGATGTGTTTGCGCCTGCAAAGGATTCCATGAAAATACTACTCTACAATCCGGACAACGGCGTGACCCGCAACTTTATGCCGCATCTTTGGATGTTTCTGCTGCAAGCACTGACTCCTCCTGGTCATGAAGTGGTGTTGGTTGACGGCAACGCAGAGCCCATGAACGAGCAAGGCATCGCGCGTTATGTGCACGAACACAATATCGACCTGGTTGGCATCGGCGCGATGACCCGCATGATCGCCAAGGCCTATCGCATGGCGGACGCGGTGCGCGCCGTGGGAGTGAAAGTCGTGATGGGCGGCCCTCACGTTACAGAAATGGCCGACGAGGCCCTCGGACGAGACGGTGGTTCACGCCATGCCGACGCAGTTGCCCTCGGCGAAGCAGATGAGACGTGGCCCCGAATCGTGGAAGACGCCGCGCGAGGGTCACTCAAGGATATCTACGCGCCAGTGGATGATTTTGGCCAAGAGCGCAAACCGGCTTTGCAGCCGTATCCGGTGATTCCCTGGGACAAGCTCAAATTGGACCAATTCAATTTACTACCGGGCATCTTGCATCCTCTGCTGAAGCGCGTGGGCGCGGGTTGGGGAACATTTCGGATCATTCCCGTGGAATCCGGACGAGGCTGTCCATACGGCTGTGAGTTTTGCACGGTTACAGGATTTTTTGGTGACGCCATCCGCTTTCGCTCCAATCAAAGCGTGGTGAACGAACTTCTGTTGCTCAAGGCGCGGGCGCAAGAAGAGGGCGGCCAGATTGCCGTTTTCTTCATCGACGACAATTTTGCCATCAACGTAAAGCGCACAAAATCTTTGCTGCGAGACATCATCGCCGCCGGCGCGCAAGTGCATTGGGTCGCCCAGATCAGCGCCAATCTGCTTCGCGATCAAGAACTCGTTGACTTGATTGCCGCCTCGGGCGGTAAGTGGATCTTCATCGGCATGGAATCTATCGACCCGGCCAACCTTGCGGACGTAAAAAAGGGCTTCAACAAGCCAGGTGAGTATGGTGCGGTGCTCGATCGGCTCGCCGCTCGGAATGTCTTCGCGATTACTTCTTTCATCTTCGGCATGGATAATGATGAGCGTGGTGTCGCCGAGCGAACTCTGAAGGAAATTCGTACTTGGCCTCCGGGGCTGCCGATCTTTGGCTTGTTGACCCCGCTGCCTGCGACACCGCTGTACAAAAGGCTGGAAGCTGCTGGGCGGCTGACTCGTCCCAAGCATTGGCAAGCGTTTATTCCCTTTGCCATGGCGCATACGCCTTTGAAAATGAGCATCAACGAGGCTCATACCGAGGTAAGCATTGGGTGGGCTGGCTCTTACAGCCCGGAGGCAATCGAACAGGCGGTGGATGCGCTCAACCACAAGCCGCTGGGTTATCGCATCAACATCCTTATCGCGCGACTCTGTTTCCGTGGAATTTACTTTCCGCAAATGGGGCGCTTCGCCTGCGTGAAAGCGCTTTTCGAAAATCGGCGCATCATTCTCAAACTCATAAGGCAGGGGTTTGGGGCAGGGCTCCATGCCCCGGCGCCGGCTCTTGCGACAGCACCAGCCCCGGAGCAGCAACCGTGAACTGCTTTTTTCACCGATGATTGTTATTCGCGGCCAGCCCTGAGCATTTCTTCGCTGTAGGAGCAACCACAGAAGACGCAAATGAAGATTTGTACCGAAGCAGACTACTTACAGGCCCACCTCAGCATTATTCAGAGGAAATCTCGCGTCGCGTATCCGATTTTGCAAATCGTTCTGCCGCAGGTAGTGTCCCGACTGAAAAAATGGATTCTCAGTACCGCCAGACTGGATTCTCGGCGGCTTATCAAGTTAAGCAGCAGAACCGGTAAGAGTTCCCTAGCCCCATCGAGAGAGTGCAAAGGGACGCTCTCAGCGGCTCTACTTGCCGGAGGTGCCCAAGGCCGGTACAGTCCCAGTGTCAACAGCCTGCGTCACGGTTCCCTCTGCGGTGCGCTGGATGCCGACGCGGCCTCGACATCCACGATCATCTTTGCCAACACCCTCCTGAACTCTCGTGGCCCTGAAAGGGCATATTGCCGGGCTCCGACCGACTTAAGCATTCTTTCGACATCGTCAAAACCGTAACCCGGTCCGATCTCCTCGGGACGCAAATAGTAGAAATGACACTCGCCATCTGCCTCCACTTCCATGCGCTCCACGCGAGTCCCGGATGGAAATTGCAGGCGACCTGCGACCGCGACGATAACCACGTGCAGCGGAACTTCGAGGTCGGACCCACAACCGGCAGAGTCCGACGCCGCCAGCGTCACGAAGCGGCGAAAGAATTCCGCCGCCTGCTTCCTCTTTTCCAATGCGCGCACGTCAACGGTGAACTGATCAAGCTTTGTCATGGAGCGCTGAACAATGTCCCAATCCAAATCCCCAGAATCGACGCGATCGAGAATCGTGCGCATGCGTAACATGTCCAGCGAGCTCACACGAATGCAGCCGCGCTTTGGCGTGAGATGAGATATCACGCTCCCGACCTGAAGCAGTCGCCCGACACTCTGGCGATAGGCTTGTGCGGAGGGTCGGATCTTCTCCTGCGGATCGGTCCACCCCGAAAAATCCATGATCAAATCAATTCGAACGGGACGGGCGGTGGATACCGGCAGCCACTCTCGCCCATGTCCCAGCGGCCAAGTCTCGTCGTTCGATGACCCAAAGTAGGGCACTGGCCGAGCCGTCGGGAACTCGTTGGCGGCATTAAGTGTCAACGAGTCGGTCGGAAACTCGCGTAGGAATTCGACCTGTGGAAGATCGCGGTCCAGTTGCGGAAGGGGGTCATCCTTCAACGGCCGTACGCGCAGAGGACGGCGCCAGAGGTTACCGTTACTACGTACGGAATCATAAGCAATAACCGCAATCGTGTAGTTGCCAGGTCGAAGGTAGAGACCGGAATCAAACGCGATCTCCTTATCGGAGCCCAAGCCGGGGGGTACGGGGAAGTGATTGTAGTTATCGCCGGTCAGCCAGTGCCCGCGGTCGTCGGACACTTTCACCACGAAATGCATGTCAGCAGGAGGCGCGACGTTCCTTAGAATGCCAGCGTCAATTGTGGCACGCACTTGCACCAAATATCGCTGTTGAAAGGTCAAACGAGGCTCCAACAGGTGAATTTTCCATGCAAAATCCTGGCGGTCGGGGCCACGGAGCCAATCATCGATCGGTAAAGGCGGGCGGGTCTCGAATGTCTGGCTGGAGGCAGGCCCAGGCAAGCGGTCCGCCGCAACTAGAATCAGCACTACGGTTACGCAGAGGCGGTGAACTTGTTTTGTCATTGCCGCATAGTGAATCGCACAACATGCGAGTTTACCTCTGCAAGGCTTATAGTTCCGAAGTGAACGTCCTCGGTCCTTGTGGCACTGTACAGAACCATGCCCCTCGCAACTCTCAAATGCCTCATTCATGTCCAAATAGCGTAAACGGAAACTGACCTGCAACCGGCTATAGGAAGATCTTTCCGCAGATGTGAACGGCGCTACTTGCCGAGGTCGCGATGCACTACCCGCGTTGCAAAACCCCTTTTCTCCATGGCGTGCTTCATCCACTCCGCCATCATTACCGACCGATGCTTTCCTCCGGTACACCCGAACGCGATAGTCAGGTAGCTCTTGCCTTCTTCGATGTAGTGGGGGATCAGGTAGGACAGCAAACTCTGCATACGCCGCAAAAATTCTCCGGTCTGGGGAAAAGATTGAATGTACCGGCGCACCTTGGCGCTCTTACCGTTGTAACGCCTGAGCTTGGCCACAAAATGCGGATTGGGCAGAAATCGCACGTCGAACATGAGGTCGGCGTCCGTCGGCACGCCGTACTTGTAGCCAAAGCTGATCAGTGACACCAGCAACGGCCTGGTGCTCTGGGACTTGAAGCGCTCATTCACAAATTGTCGCAGCTCGTGCACGTTGAATTGCGACGTGTCGATCACCACGTCCGCCAACCGGCGGATCGGCTCCATCATGACCTGCTCGTGGCGCAGGCTTTCGCGCACGGAATGATCCTTGCCGAGCGGATGCGGCCGCCTGGTCTCGCTGTAGCGCCTCAACAGTGCATCCTCGTGCGCTTCGATATACACCAGAATGATCGGGTGATCGCGCCGCAGGTGCTTCAGCAAGTCCGGCAATTTTGCTAGTTGCAACCCTTCTCTTGCGTCCACCAGCAGCGCAGCACGCTTCATATCCCCTTCGCCCGCGGCGTGCAACTCCGCGAAAATGGGAATCAACTCGACTGGCAGGTTGTCCACGCAGTAGTAGCCCATGTCCTCGAACGCTTTGAGGACCGTGCTTTTCCCCGATCCGGACAGTCCGGTGAGGATGACGAGCTGGCGGCCAGGATTTCGAACGGGTCGTGAATTGCTTTTCTTGCGCTTCACGGTTTTGCCGGGCTCAGCTCTTGACCCGGCGTTGGTGGGTGCTCGGAATTCTCATGTCTTCCCTGTATTTCGCCACTGTTCGCCTTGTAACGTGGATCCCGTTGTCTTCCAGTTTCTTGGCAATCTGTTCGTCGGTCAGCGGCTTTGTGGCGTCTTCCTCGTCGATCATTTTCTTCACCAGCCGCTTCAAGGTCAGCAGGGACATCCCGCCGCCTTCCGGCCCGTTCACCGCCTCGCTGAAAAATGAGCGCAGCTCGATCACACCCTGCGATGTATGCGCATACTTACTCGCTACCGCCCGGCTCACCGTCGAGGGATGCACGCCCACTTCTTCCGCCACTTCTTTAATCATCATGGGCTTCAGCGCGTCCGGCCCTTGATCCAGAAATTCGCCTTGCCGCGCGATGATCGACTGGCAAACCCGCAAGATGGTGTGCTTTCTTTGCTCGATGTTCTTCATCAACTGGATCGCGGCCGTGAACCGTTCCTTCACATAGTTCCTCACATCCTTGTCCGCGGCGTCTCGCACCAACAGCCGGCGATACGTGGGACTCAGCCGCAATTGCGGCATGTCGTCCTCATTCAGGAACACCTGCCACTGGTCATCCACCTTTCGGAAGTAGACGTCCGGCTCGACCAGCCGCGCCTCGGTTTTGTTGTAGCGTAGACCCGGCCTGGGATCGAGCTTCTTGATCGAATCGATCGCGTGCTTCACGATGTCCATCGGGCGATTCAGTGCCCGCGCAATTTCCTTTAATTGGTTAGCCTGCACCTGTTTCAGGTGTTCGGACACGATCTGCTGCGCCAGCGTATTTTGCGGATCGAAGGCCTTCAGTTGCAGCAACAGGCATTCCCGCAGATCCCGCGTTCCCACCCCGATGGGGTCGAACTCCTGCACCACCGCGAGCGCGTCTTCCAGATCGTCCTGGGAATATTTCCCGTCTTGAGAGAGTTCTTCCACCGATGCCGTCAGGTATCCGTTCTCATCCAGGTTGCCGATGATGTTCTCGGCAATTTCCTTGACCGCGTCCGAGCAGATCGTGACGCTCAATTGCCACGCCAAGTGGTCCGACAGTCCAGAAGGAGAAGACAGAAACTTTTCAAATGACGGCCGCTCTGAAATCTCGCGTTCTTGCGATTGCCCGCCGTCTCCTCCGGTGTCCAGGTACTGATTGAAGAATGTTCCCACGTCGAATTCATCGAAGGGATTAGCCTCTTTCTTCTCCGGCACCTTCTCCGTTTCCGCTTTCAAGAAAGTTTCGTCGCTATAGTTGTCTGTGACGGTGGGCTCTTCGCTGAGCTCCTCAAGAACAGGATTGGCGATCATCTCCTGATTGATCATTTCGCGGAGTTCCAGGCGGTTCAGCGCCAGGACGCTGACCATCTGCACCAATCCTGGGGTCAGAATCTGCTTCTGCGACACCTTGAGGTTAAGTTTGAGCCCCTGCCAAGCCATGGCGTGTTTTCCCAGGTCTCTAGGATAGACCTAATTCAACCGGAAATTATCTCCTAAATAGACACGGCGAACCTCCGGATCATTGCTCAGTTCCAGCGGCGTACCCTTACTCATTATTTTCCCATGATTTACGATATATGCACGATCCGTCACGCTGAGTGTTTCCCTCACGTTATGATCGGTTATCAAAAGACCGATGCCAGAGCGGCTCAACTCCCGGATCAAATCCTGTAAGTCCTTTACTGTCAGTGGATCAATCCCCGAAAACGGCTCATCCAGCAGAACGAATGACGGCTGCAGCGTAAGCGACCGAGCGATCTCCAGCCTTCGCCGTTCGCCTCCAGAGAGCATGTACGCCTTGCTATGCCGCACGGTCTCGAGGCCCATCTGCGCTAACAATTCTTCCAGCCGGTCACGTTGCTGCTCCGGGGTCAACGGAAGGGTCTCCAGCACCGCCAGCAGGTTTTCTTCGCTTGTGAGTTGCCGAAAAACGGACGGCTCTTGAGGAAGGTAGCTGATTCCGCTTCGCGCTCGGAGATACATCGGCAGGTCGGTGATTTCTTCCCCGTTCAACACCACGCGGCCGGAATCCGGGCGCGCCAAGCCCACAATCATGTAAAAGGTGGTTGTTTTGCCGGCTCCGTTCGGACCCAGCAATCCCACTACTTCCCCTTGGCCGATTTCCAGTTCTACGTTATCGACTACTTTGCGTCCGCGGTAGGACTTGCTCAGATCGACGCCTTGGAGTGTGGGCATACCGCTTCATGTGGGATCGCGGGGCGGTCCCTTATCTTTGGACCCGATGTTTGGTCAACGTACGCGTTCCATTTCCCGAATCCACGATGATCGTATCATCCGCAATATTGAAGGTCAATTCGCGCCCCGTCGTGGTCCCTTCGCTCGCGTCATAAAGTGTCGGAGTTCCGCCGCTTAAAACGAACTTTTTGTCCTCCGCCGTGTACACGCCACGCTCCGCCGTCCCTCGACGGTTACCCTGCTCCACGACTACACCCCCCGTTGACACCGCTCGGCTGATCTGTGCGGTGCCCTTTGCCCCGCTCCCTTCGCGGGTGAAGTACAAATCCAGCACCGGCCCTCGCATTCGCTCGTCCGCCGATTGCACAACCACGTTCTTTTCCAGATGCGCGCGATTCTCCGTATCCCAAAACGTCAGCGTTCCTGACGAGACATGCCAGATCGCCGCCTCTTTTCCTTTCTTGTTGTCCGTCCCCACCTGGGGAAACACTGCGCGCACATTCGCGTTGGCGTTCAATACCCGCGTGCTCCTCAACAATTCGATCGTATCGGCTTCCAGCACCGATGGTCCCTGCCACAACCTTGCATGTCCCGAGTACAGCACCCGTCCGGTTTTGGAATTCCCCACCATGTGGTCGGCAGAAATATTGGCGGGCGCGGGACTCAGCTCGATGGTGTCTTTCTTCGTTCCGAGGTCCGTCGACCGCACCTTGCCCTCAGCCTCAATTTCACCCGTTCCCTGATGGAAGGTGATCTTTGCAGCGCCTGTCTCACTGCTTTCATCCCGGACAAGGGCCTGCCCCGTGAGTACCGCCGTCTGCGCCGCGCGCACAAACACCGCCTGTTGCGCCTCCGCGGTGCGCTCGCCTTCCGTCATATGCACATTCTCGCGGAGCGTCATCTGGTTCCATCCGCCGGCGGCATCCAGTTGCGCATCTCCCATGGCCGCGGTCGCGCTCTGCGTCGGCTTCCCCTTCAGCTCGCGTTGTGTCTCGACGTTCCCTGTAGCCACCAGATTCCGCGCCTTACCCGCCGCGCCAAAATCCACCGCCAGTTTATTCGCGCTCAGCTTCGACAGCGCTGCCGCCGCGTCACTCCACTCCATCGTTCCTGGCGCCAGCGTCTCGGCGTGCCGCACCGGGTTTGGCTCCCCGGCCCTTCCGCCCCCGAAATTCAGTTGCAAAACGTTTGTCGCCAATTTCCTTTCGGTCTCCGTTTTCGCATCGTGCTGATTCACCCGGACGTTCCCCCGCAGGGTCGCCAGTTTGGCCTGATTCACTCGCGCCCACATCTCCACGGTTGCACTCTCGGCTTGCATCTCTCCGGTAAGCGATTTTGCCTGAACATTACCTTGAGCCTCCACGCTGCGGATCCATCCTTCAGGCGCCAGTTCGGCCCTCAGCAAATCCGCTCGTAGCATCCCCGCGCCCGCCGGTCCTTGCCCCGCACGCGAAATCACCTGCGGCTTCTCGCCTTGGTCGCCTGGCGCGGCAATCAGAGTCTCCGCGCGGAACTGGGCATCAAGGTTCATGGTCAACTCGCCCGCAGTCAATTGCTGGGTGTTTGTTGTCGCTGTCGCCGGGCCGTACAACACGACCTTTCTTGACTGCTTTCCCATCTCTAGGCTGCTGCCATGCAGTTCCACTTCCGCGGCCGGCGTTCCCTCTTTCTTTTTCGCTTCCATTGGTTCCGCCGCCCGCACCGTGACTTGCACATCCTTCACCAGCCTCAGCAGTCCTTCTTCCGAAACATAAATCGCTCCCACCCCTTCTCCCTCGCCATTGGGAAAAGTGAATTTCACTAGCTGCGCGGTCTCTGCCCGGCCCGTGGCCCTCTCAAAAGTTACGCCGCTGGTCTCCACATGAATCACACTCGCCCGGTTATCGCCCTGCGCCTGCGCCCGTTGTGCGTCGGCGGCGCTCTGCAAATCCATCTGCACATTTCCGCTGCACTGAATCGACCCGTCGGCCTTAGCATACTTGCAGCTCTGCGTGTGGATCACGTCATGCCGGTCCCCCAGCTTCCCGAATACCGTGACCTTTACGTCTTCCAACAGGCTGATGTCCTGGCCCTTGAAGTCCGTGGACTTCGATGCTTGCACCGTGAAGATGGTGCGTTCGCCTTCGTTTTTCGACAGCGTCAGTCCGATCGATTGTCGCTCCTTGTCCTCGGTCAACGGCGGCGGAGCCTTCTTTATCTCCAGGTGCGCGATCCATTGGCGGCGCAGGTAAATTCCCCCGGTGATCGCAGCCAGCAACAAGGCCGTGAGTGCGGACCAACGGGCGTATCGCGCTGCTTCACTTCGCTTCATGTTTTCAGTTAAGCAGAATTTCCAGGAGGCGTACAGTGCGGGCTTTGGTTCTGGAGTGTGGCGGACGAAACGGCTCCGTCGCCGCTCTCCACTCGTTCGTGCCATTTGGTTGCTAGCCTTGGTTTCTTACGATTGCAAACTTAATACTGAAGACTGATTACTCAAACCGTCTCAACCGGCCGCTTCTTCTGCTGCCGCCTCGGCGGCTGTTTGTGCCGGCAAAATTCCCATGTTCGCGGCGGCCACGTTGTCCCGGTTCGTGTTCTTCACCAGGTACATGGCTTCATCCGCCAAGTGCAGCAAACCCTCTTTTGTTTTAGAATCCGCCGGGTACGCGGCCAAGCCCACGCTGGGGGTGATGTGAATGTCCAGTCCCTCTTTTTGCAGCCAAACCGATTCCCGGATCAGCCGGTGCAGGCGCCTGGCCACATTGATGGCGTTTTCCTTCGAGGTCTGCGGCAACAAAATCACGAATTCGTCGCCGCCATAGCGAAAGGCGAAGTCGATCAACCGGCAATTGGTCTTCAGCGCCTCGCCCATTTCCGCCAGCAGCCGCGACCCCACCAAGTGCCCGTGCGTGTCGTTCACCAGCTTGAAATGGTCCAGATCAATGAACACAATCGAGAATTCGTAGTTGTAGCGTTGCGAGCGGTAGATTTCCGTGTCCAGGATGAAGCCCATGTGCCGGGCGTTGTATAGTGAAGTGCAGTCATCCTTGATGGTCAGCTCGTGAATGCGCTTCACGTGCCGCGCATTCTCCAGCGCAATCGCGGCAAAGTCCGAGAGCGCTTCCAGCAGCTTCAAGTCCCTTGGGTCGAACCCTTCCGGGCCCACGCAATTAATCAGTTCAATGACGCCTAGGCAGGTGTCCCGGAATTTCACCGGCACGGCCACGATCGACCGCGTTTCCATCTTCGTTTTCTCGTCCACTTTGCCGAAAAACCGAGTGTCCTTCGCGGTATCCGGAACGATCACGACTTCGCCGTGTTCCGCCACCCAGCCGGCAATTCCCTGTCCCAGTTTGACGCGCACATCCTTCAGCGCCTGCGAGGCTCTTCCTACAGCAAGCTCAAAATACAGTTCCCGCTTGGTTTCATCTAGCAAGAGCAACGACCAGTTGTCCGGCCGCAGAAACTCGTCAATTTTTTCCATGATGGTGCGCAGCACTTGGTCGAGTTGCAGCGAGGACGTCAGCGCTTTCCCCAATTCCTGGAAGACTGCCACTTCGCCTGCTTCGCGGCGCTCCCCGGGCGCGGCGGGAGTGCGGCGGCGTTCTACCGTCGGGAACTGTTTGATTTCGTCAAGGCTCACGAAAGCACTTCTCCCCGCATAGTCGAGACCTCAAGGGTACTCCGTTCCCTTGTTCCCTTCGAGTTTCGACACCTGTCCCTGCCATTCGTGGTCAGTATAGTCGCCTGTGAAAATCCCGCGCAACCTGCTCGTGGTACAGGCGTTCCCATCTCGCCATCGGGGAGACCAGGGAGTGCGGCGTTGCTCTCACCGCGCCCGTGCCCCTTTGCAATGCACAATGGACTTTGCAGGTGATTCCGGGTACATTCCGTTCATCCTGGGAAGTTCCACTCTGAAATTCCTTACTACGACCCATTCTGAGGAGAGAACATGAAATATAAGATTTTCTGGGGTTTTGCGGTATTTGCCCTTACTGCTGCCATGACCCCTGCGCAAACGAAAACCACCTCGTCTGGCAAGTGCGCCAAGCCCGATGTCACGCAGAGTATCCCTGCGGGTGACCACGAGGGCCATTTATTCACACTGGCGTCTGGAAAATGCGCCACAAAAGGAGAAGTGCGCGGCGCGACGAGCAAGGAAGGCGCGTTTTCGGAGCATGGCGAGGTTGCTGGAAACCGCGTCAAGACCTGGGGCGTCTACGTGGAAACCTACGACAGCGGAGACAAGATCTTCTACGGCTATCTAGCTACTGGAACCCTGAAAGATGGCGCATTCCAAGGAGGTGAGAATAAGTATCAAGCGACCGGCGGCACCGGCAAGATGAAGGGCATCAAGGGTTCGGGCACCTGCAAGACCACCGGGAACCCCGATGGCGGCTTGGAATACACCTGCACGGGTGAATACACACTCGCTGCAGCCGCTCCGGCAAAGAAGTAAACGCAGAAAGGTTAGAATCGAGGAGGGTGGTCCAGCAGGTTCGTCCTTCACCTACGGGCGAAATGGCAGCGGTTCCGCAAGCAAGATCATGGATTCTCGCCTAGCAGCTTGCTTGTCCAGTGGGAGAGCACCGTCCTAATGGTCTTCTCACTCTTGGCCACCCCGCCGTTGAACTTTTTCTCGTACATCAACTCATCCGCCCGTTTGATCAATCGTTCGGCAGTGTCTCCCGGGAGAGCGAGCGTGGCGCCGATCGAGACCGACATGGCTACCTGACTGCCATCGGTGCCCGGAAACGAGCTTACCGCCACCATGGCGCAACACCGCTCCTCCAATTGCCTCAGAACCTCCATGTTCACGTGATGAGCGATGGCGATGAACTCGTCACCGCCCCACCGCCCGACGATGTCCGTGGGGCGCAGCGTGCCCTTCAAAGTCTTCCCCACTTCCAATAGGGCGCGGTCGCCAACGTCGTGGCCATAACGGTCATTGATTGTCTTGAACCGGTCGATATCAATCACCAGCACTCCAAAAGGCTCCTTATGCACATGGTATTCGCTCAAGGCCGTCTGCAGTGACATCTCCACGAAACGGCGATTTGGCAACTGCGTAACATGGTCGAGAAACGCCAGGCGCTCCATCTCGTCGATCTCGCGGCGCGAATCCTGGTGAGGCGTATCGTCACTAAAAAACTGTGCTGCCCCGACCAAGGAGCCGTCGGTCGCCCGAATGGGCTGAACCCGCACGGTTACAGGGACCCGCCGCCCCATCTTATGCCGCAGGAAGATTTGTGTGTCGTACGATTCCCCGCTGTTGAGACTGGTTGTCAAGGGGCAATTGTCCGTGCAGATTCTGTGCCCCTCAGTGTCCACATGGCACAGCGCGCCGTCCGGGCAACCTCGGCCAATGACTTCTTCGGCTTTGTAACCGGTCAGGCGAGAGGCGCCTTCATTCCAGTAGACAATGCGCCGGTTCAGGTCGATGATGTACACTCCATCGCTCACGTGGTCCAGCAGCGCCTTATAAATGCTAGGGTCGGTGGGATTCAAAGTGATTGATTCCTCGAATTGGGCTCCAAGACAGCGTTGGAGGCTCCAAGTTAGTACTAGGACTTGTTATGGCAAAGATACATCCGGTCACTAAGCATAGCGACGTAGCTCACATGAGTCTATGACGGGAAACACAAATTCCGCCCGAATGTGCCCATCTAGGGACTAGGCCAAAGCGATAACCCTTCCCAGAAATTATTTCTTCCTCTTAACCACCTTGCAGGTTTGACACGCGCAAGCACAGCCACCTATAGTGCCGGAATAGGGACGACGCGCCACTGGATCCCCCCGATTGGCGTGCGTCTGCCTCCTCTTCTGCCTCCCTGAAATCGAGGCCGGGGCGAATTGCCCGCCTGCCCGGCTGATTCGGAGACATCATCAGGGCGCCCCGGCAGATGGTTCCAAAGGCGCACGGATGTTACTGCTACACTGATCCTTTGCGGGTGCACGGAATGGCCAGGGGAAATTTCGGAGAACGCTTGAAGCGCGAACGGGAACTGCGCGAAGTGACGCTGGAAGAGATTACTTCCGCAACTCGCATTGGAGCTCGCTACCTGGAAGCCCTGGAAAATGAAGATTGGGCGAAGCTGCCTGGCGGGGTATTCAATCGAGGTTTCGTGCGGTCGGTGGCGCGTTATCTCGGGCTCGACGAGGAAGCTTTACTTTCAGAATACGACTTGGCGCATGGCACCCAAGTTCCAGTCGCAAACGAACATCCCGTGGAAAAAGTTCCTTCCGGGCCCAGATGGCTCCCCGCCGCGGCCCTGGTTGGCGTTCTTGTCCTGCTCGCCGGATTCATCGCCGGTGGGATTTACACGTGGAAGTATTTCGCCAGGCGCCGCGGCGCGAAACAATCCCAGGTTTCCATCACGCCCGCGCGACCTGCCGCTCAGGTTCTACCGCCTCCTGCCGAGCCCGCTGCTTTGCCGTCCAGCGTTGTCGTCCCGCCGCTTCGGGCTGCGCTTGATCTATCCGTCTTCGCGACCGCCGCGACTCACTTGCGCATTCAGGCCGACGGCAAACTGGTCTTCAATAGCACCTGCCGTCCGGCGAAAACCGTCCCTTCACATCAAGCGGTTCAAGGTCAGCGCGACGGACTCCAGCGCGGTGTTGCTGGAATTGAACGGGCAGAGCATGCCAGCGCTTGGCCTTCCCGGCAGGTCCGGTACAATGAAGTTGAGCCGTAAAGACCTAAGGCAGACATCCGATGGAAACTCTCAGCCCTGAAGTTCTCGAGGATTTGCGTCACGGCCGCGCCCAGCGTGAACGGAAAATTGCCGCTTGCAGTACCGTCGGCGCCCACATTCCCCCCGTGGACCGCGTCGAAATTCTTGCTGTCTTGACCCACGATCAAGATGAGATGATCTCCACCCGCGCTGCCGAAGCCTTGCTTTCGTACTCGCCCGAAGTTTTCATCGAGGCAATCCGGCGCGAGAACGCTTTGCCGGCGCTGTTTGCCTACGCGGCGAAGAATTGTGAGAAACAAGCTGGCGTAGCCGAAGCGATGATTGCCAACAGGAATTGTCCGGGCGAGTACCTGGTGCCCCTCCTGCCGCACCTTTCCGAAACCCAGGTCCACGCCTTGGTGGACGAACTCGATCGCGTTTCCGCCTCCCACGTACTCGCCGCGGCCCTGGAGCAATCACCACATCTCACCGCGGATCAGAAGAGCACTCTTCACGAACTTCGCAGCACCGCTGTCCCCGAGGACCAAAGGCATCTCGCCGATGCCATCGCCGAAGCCGAACCCGATCCCCACCGGCGTCAAACCTTGCTTCAGCAGATTAGTAAAATGACGGTCTCGCAGCGCGTCCAGTTCGCCATCAAGGGAGGCTCCGAGGCCCGGCGAACGCTCATCCGCGACTCCAACAAGGTGGTGCAGCGCGCTGTGCTGCAATCGCCGCGCTTGACGGATCAGGAAGTCGAAGCCTTTGCTTCCATGGCAAGCCTAACCGATGAGATTCTTCGCCTGATCGCCGGAAACCGTGCATTCCGCAAGAATTACGTGGTCGTTCGGAACCTCATGAACAATGCCAAGACCCCGCTCGATGTCACCCTGCACATGCTTCCGATCCTCAACGGCATCGACCTCAAGAGGCTCGGTATGAACAAAAACATCCCGGAGACCTTGCGCACCACCGCTGCCAAGCTCCTGCGCACGCGCGCCGATCTGAAAAGATGATTTCCGCCAATTGCGAACCGGCCCTCCTTTGCCGGCCATTCACAAGTTCCGCGCCTTCGAACACTTCTGTTTGACGCTAGAATAGACTTGGATTCTTCTGGAGGGTTGGTCATGGTTTCTCGCTTGGCAATGCGCATACTTTCCATGGTCCCCTGTTTCCTTTTCGGGTTCGCGCTCTTCCTTTTTCCGCTTACGCGCGCGCAGAACTCGATGAACCCGTGGACCACTGCCCAGACTATTCAGCCGGCCGATCTGGTCAAGGAACTGGCTGATGGCAAATCCGCCCCTACGGTTGTGTTTGTCGGCTTTCAGCGGTTGTACACCGCGGGGCACATCAAGGGATCTCAGTATCATGGAAGCGGCGGCAGCGCGGAGGGTCTGTCGCAAATCAAGGCGTGGGCCGCCTCGCTCCCTCGCTCAAGCAGCCTGGTCATCTATTGTGGATGTTGCCCGATGGAACATTGCCCCAATGTCCGTCCCGCGTTCACAGCGCTCCACGAACTAGGGTTCACCAAACTGCGCGTTCTGATTCTTCCAACGAGCTTCGAAGTGGATTGGGCGGAAAAGGGATTGCCGTACGACAAGGGCCAGTAGCTCTCGACTGCCCCCTCGCGTGACTCTGCCCCAAGTCCCTGTTATTCTTCCCTTCCAATTCGCTGACGGAGTGCAAAGATGCGTCGAACTGTCTTCGTATCAGTTTTGCTCGCCATGGTCGCGGTTGTATCAGGTCAGCAAGCTTCCGCTCCCGCTTCCCATTTTGATGGCAGTTCCTGGTGGTCGCACGTCAAATTCCTTGCCGACGACGCTCTGGAAGGACGTAACACCGGCAGCGAAGGTCTTCGCAAGGCCCAGGCTTACGCGGTCGAGCAATTCGAAAAGGCCGGACTCGAAGCTGCTGGCACCAAGGGCTTCTACCAGGCCATCCGGCTTGTACAGTATCAGGTGGATGAGACCAAATCTTCTCTCACGCTCACGAGCGAGGAGCAATCCAAGAATCTTCGCTTCGCCGATGATGCTTTTATCAGTGCCAACTCGACCCACGTTTCGGCTGCGGTTACCGCGCCACTCGTCTTCGTGGGCTACGGCTTGCAGATCCCCGAAAAAAATCTCGATGAACTTGCCGGAGTGGACCTGAACGGTAAAATCGCCGTGTACATTGCGGGTTCCCCGGCGGACATTCCCACCTCGCTGGCGTCTCACTACCAAACGATGGGCGAACGCTGGAAGGCCCTGCACGAAGCCGGCGCCGTCGGGATCGTCACGATTCTGAACCCCGCTTCCATGGACATCCCGTGGTCGCGCATCGCTCTGAACCGCAACCAACCCTCCATGGGCCTCGCCGATCCCGAGTTCAATGAAACGCAAGGGCTGGACTTCGGCGTGGTCTTCAATCCGGCCTCCGCCGAAGCGCTCTTTGCCGGATCGGGCCACACCTTCGCTGAAATCGCGGCCCTTGCAAAAGACCGCAAGCCGCTGCGGCACTTCGTTCTCCCCATGTCCCTCGAAGTGGTCGCCGCCGTAAACGCCAAGTCAGTTAATTCCTCGAATGTCGTAGCCAAGCTGCCTGGAAGCGACCCCACGCTCAAGAACGAATTTGTGGTCCTCTCGGCACACATCGATCACCTCGGCATCGGCGCTCCGATCGATGGCGACCGTATCTACAATGGCGCGATGGATGATGGTTCCGGCAGCGCGCTGGTGCTTGATATGGCCGCCAGCTTCAAAGCCCATCCGGAAATTCTCAAGCGCTCCGTTCTCTTTCTTTTGGTGACCGCCGAAGAAAAAGGGCTGCTAGGCTCCAAATATTTTGCGGCGCATCCCACGGCCCCGGCGAAGTCCATCGTGGCGGACGTCAATGTGGACATGTTTCTACCGATCGTGCCGTTGAAATTTCTGAAGATTCTGGGGCTTGACGAATCCGACCTCGGCGCGCATGCGGCCGCCGTTGCGCAATCCGTGGGAGTCAAACCCATTCCGGATCCTGAACCCTTGCGCAACGCCTTCATCCGCAGCGACCAATACAGCTTCATTCGAAAGGGCGTTCCCGCGGTCAAAATGGATGTGGGCTTCGAACTCGGCACCCCCGAGCAGAAAATCTTCAAGGACTGGCTCACCAATCGCTACCACGCGCCTTCCGACGACGTTAACCAGCCCGTTGACCTCCAGGCCGCGGCGCTCTACGAAGAAATCGTCCGCCGCCTTATCATCGACACGGCAAACACACCCGCTCCCCCGAAATGGAAGTCCGACTCCTTCTTCCGCCGCTACGCCGCACCGTAATCACGCCGGCGTTGGGCACTGACGAATCGCCGCGACCACCTTCCATGGTTGGAGGACTCGCACAAAAGAGCGAGATAAACCAAGCGCTCGGGATCGGAAGCGAGGAGGAATTGCAGAGCATTGCCGCGCTGCGTCACGTGCTGCGGAACAATCAGAAAACGTCCCGTCTGTCCCGGTTTCCCACGTCGTGCAGCCGCTGCTATTACCGCCGACCTGATTCCGAGTGACTAAGACGTCCTACCCAGTCTGGCGTAGTATTCGGCTTCATCCTTTAGGCCGAGGCTTATGCCGTGTACTCAAGCCATTTCAAAATCTCGGCCTCTTTGATATAGCGAGGGGTTGCCGCCTTGGCACCCATTTCCAATTCTCGCTTCGCGTTTGCATAATCCCCTAGGCCGTAGAGAGCCATCCCAAGAGAGCAGTGCGCCTGAAAATTGCATTCCTCTGATAGGCCTAGACTAATAGCTCTTTCCAGCTTCTGTTGTGCCCTGCAAAAGTTTTTAGTAAACACCGCATAGCAATGTCCCAAATAGAAGAACAATGCTCCATTGTGTTCTTGTTTCGACTCCAGCTCCTCGAAGACCGGCAAGGCTTTCTCAAACAATCCGAGGCCAGCCCACAAGTAGGCTCGTTTCAGCCGCTCGAGGTCAAAGGATTCGCGCAGTCGTGGTCTCCGTGATTCTGCCTCATACTTTTCAAGAATCTGGCCAAGTCTCTCGACGGCTTCTTGTGCTTGCCCCTGAGCTGAGAAAATTTGTGCCTCCTGCATCTCAATGCCCATTGCTACGGACAGCAATTCATCCTGTTCGGAAGGACTGAGAGTCTCCTTCATCACTTCACTGAGAAGTTTCCGGATAACGTTCCATTGCTCCATGGCCTGGTCGGCCTGCAGAGTAGTTGCAGCATTCAATAGGATCCCCGCTTTTTCCAAAACATTGTTCGCATTCCCCGCCGCCAAGCAAAACTCAGCGTATGCTTCTTGGAGCTTGCCTTGTTCCCGCAAAGCGCAAGCACGGTCTATGAGTTGTGAGTTTCGAGAAATATGTTTTTCTCCCACCATAAGCCTAATACATTTGCGGGCAGGTCATACCCTGCGGGAATCCGGGGACGGACGGGACGTTCATCGGTCTTTCGTCGCATTTTACTTTTCAAAGGTCAGCAGCTGTTGCGCTTGATTCTGCGCCGCGTTGCCGGGGCGGCCACCCCGTGCCGCCAGAGGACAGAGCGTTGCCTGTTCCAGGGGCCGTAGGAACTCTTGAGTGTCCAGCGGACAGTCCGTGTGCGCGATCGAGAGCCACGGGAATTTTTTAGTTGCCGGTGGGGACGATCCCGGCGTTTTCCACCATGAGCACCACGGTTCGCTGCGGCGCTCGCGTACGATGCACAATGCCCTTGGGAACGACAAAACCCTGCCTCGGGTTGAGGCTTACCGTTCGCTCTTCCAGATCGATGAGCAGTTGGCCCTCGAGCACGTAGAAAAATTCATCGTCTTCGTCATGCTTGTGCCAGTGGTATTCGCCGCAAAACACTCCCAATCGCACCACCGCGCCATTCACCTGGCACAGGGTCTGGTTGTACCACTGGAATGTGCAGGCATCGGCGAGCGTCTTCTCATCGATGATTTCCAACGGCTGGTAATAAATGTTCAGGCGCGTTTCATATGGATAAGACTGCGTGTCGCTCATTCGTGAACCTCCCCGAGACCCTCGCGCACCGCATTATCCCACGAAGAACACTTTTCGCGCCCCTTGCATCTCTTCCGCTAAGAAAATTTCCGCGCTAGACTGGCGCGGGTGAAAGGACAGTTGAAAAATTCAAAAGTTTAAGAGTTTAAGTGGAGAAGCGCAACCAGGAGGACGGTTCAAAAGTTCAGAGTTCAAGGGGAGAAGCATTGAAACATGAACATCGATCAACTGCGAAAAATCTGCCTGTCGTTTCCCGGGGCCACGGAGCAAATCCAGTGGGGTGACGATCTTTTGTTCAAGGTCGGCGGCAAGATGTTTGCAATTACTCCACTCGAACCCGCGCGGCTGTGGCTTTCGCTGAAAGCCGACCCCGAGGAATTCGCCGAGCTTGCCGAGCGCGCCGGGATTATCCCCGCCCCTTATCTTGCGAGAGCGAAGTGGATTGCGATTGAAACGCAGGACGCGCTGCCGCCAGCGGAAGTGGCGGCTCTTCTTCGAAAGTCCTACGATCTAGTGCTGGCGAAACTGCCTCGAGCGGTGCGTGAATCGCTCTCGAAGAACACTGCGCCGCGCAAGCAGACCTCTCACAAACCCGCCAGACGGAGGAAACAGTGCTGAATTCCGCAAGGATGGACTAAGGCAAATTCTTGGAGCTGGCGGAACGCCGCAGCGGCCTCGCGCCGGGTATGGGAAAGGTCATCATCCAGAAATTGTTGTCGGGGTTCACAAATTCCAGACCAACATACAGCTTGCCGTCGCGCTCCCTCTTCACGTGGGCCACGCGCGTTTCCGCGGAACGATTGGTGTTCTCATTGACGATCAGCAGGGATTGGCCGGGCACCACCATTTCGTCCATGGCCAGCAGCGCACCCTGCTTGTTGACCGAGCGGGTTATCGCGCGCACGCAGAACTTGTCGCCCATATCATTCTGTCCGTGGACTATGACCGGCAGTGCCATGGCCACACGCAACGTTCGCCGGCGTTCGCGGTATCGAAAATGTAACACGCCCATGGGGACCCTTCTTCCAGCTAGCGCCGCTCCGTCCAGCATCGCAGGCCGCGGGCAATACAGAACCCCGTGCCTGGCTCCAAGCCTTCACGCTAGTTGCCACGTGCAGATCGCGTGCTGCTATCTGAGCGAACCATTCTGTCCCGCAACCACCTTCAGGACAATAGCTGAGCGGTACTAATTTACAGCCTTCTCTCGCGGTACGCCAGTACTTCCCTATCTAGGGAATCAGGAGCCGACCGAATGCCAGAACCAGGCCACCAGAATACCGTAATAGATCACGACGATTCCAAGGCTAACCGCAAAGGTGCTCAATGACTTACCAAGGCCTGCGTATTCCTTCATCCAGCGCCGGGCACAGGCGGCGATCATCAGCAGACTAAACACCGCCGTGACCGCGGCTAAAAAGCTCACGGGATTGGTCAGTCCACGTCCTTGGCCTAGCCACAGGATCTGCCGCGCGGCGCCACCGAGAAGCCCGGAGGCAAAGGTCATCAGCAACCAAACGGCTGGCGCTACTATGCCGATCATGTAAGCCCAGCGATCCTCCATGTAGAAGAGCATGATCAGGATGGCGAGATAGACTATGGTTTGGTAGAAATGGAGTAGAAAGAAGTCCGGCTCCAAGTGGCTAAGAATAAGAAAACAAATTACTTGCAGACCTGCCAGAGTCGCGATGTCTCGGTACGCCTTCATTGAATCCCCTTAGTGGGTGGCACGGACCGGAAGAATAGGGGCACACGCCAAGTCACAATTTAAGTTGGGTTACCGCGCACCCATAGTTGTGATAGCACATCTGGCACCATCGGAGGGCCAGTATTATTTGATTGAAGATGCGCTGATTGCTTCTAGGTAAGGCGGAAGGTGTGCACCGAACGGGTCAAATTCCACTGATGCTTGCGCTGTAGCCCCCACTGGGGGCTTTCATTCTCTCAGGTTCTGGACCTAAGGCGATCCCTGGAGTACTACGATGTCCGCCTTCCAAGGCTTCTTCCCAAGATCGACCACAGCAAGGGTCACAGGGAGATGGAAGCGTTTCGGCCCCGCGCTTCCCGGATTGACGTAGAGCACCCCTTGGCGCTGGGATTGTTCGGGCTGGTGGGTGTGGCCGCTGATGACGAAATCGAACTTCGCGGCATCCGGCCGCAGGTCCATCTCCCGGAGATTGTGAAGCACGTAGAAACTCACGCCGTCGGCTTCGACTACAGCGGTCAGGGGCAATTGGTGCGCCCAGGGATCGGTGTCCACATTCCCGCGCACGGCGAAAACCGGGGCGATGCGCTTCAACCTCGTGAGGACTTCCGGATTGCCAACGTCGCCCGCGTGAATAATCAAGTCCACGCCACGCAGCGCCAGCTCTGCCTCTGGCCGCAACAGGCCGTGGGTGTCTGAAATGATCCCGACTCGCATCTATGCAATTTGCGTGCCCGACGGTCCGCTAATCTTTTTCGTCGTATTCCTCGGGCACGTCATCCCGGCTGATTTCCCGCGTATGGACTTCCGACTGATCCGGGTCAGGAGCATTTTCGACCCCGTCCAAAATTTCAGCTTCGAACGATTGGCCTTCCTCAAGTAACTCTTCCACGCTCTCCGAATCGACCTCGGAGCCGGCGT
>JBAVHY010000424.1:0-10155 GCA_049686315.1 Candidatus Acidiferrum sp.
GGAACGCCACCTTGGGATTGTGCTTCGAAAGCACCTTGGTGATCGCCGCGGTCAACGTCGTCTTGCCGTGATCAATGTGACCGATCGTCCCAATGTTCACGTGTGGCTTACTGCGCTCAAATTTCTCTTTCGCCATTGCCTGTTGTGCTCCTCAATCAATAATCGATAATCTTGCAAAAACCTGGAACTCTTTACTTCTCCCCGCGATGTTTCTTGATGACTTCTTCCGCAAGCGCCACGGGTAACTCCGCGTAGTGCGAGAAATGCATGGTGAATGTGGCGCGGCCCTGGGTGCGGCTGCGCAAATCCGTGGCGTAGCCAAACATCTGCGCCAGCGGCACCTCCACGCGAATCACGTTGCTGCCGGCGCGGTTTTCCGTGCCCTGAATCGCCGAGCGCCGCGAATTCAGGTCGCCAAATACCTGGGCCATGTATTCTTCCGGAACCACCACTTCCACCTTCATGATGGGCTCCAGCAGAACCGGTTTGGCTTTCGCGCAGGCTTCCTTAAAGGCCATGGAACCCGCGATTTTAAAGGCCATTTCGTTGCTGTCCACGTCGTGATAGCTGCCGTCGACAAGAATTGCCGCAACATCCACCATCGTGAATCCAGCGAGAATGCCGTTATCGAGCGCTTCGCGGATGCCCGCTTCCACCGGCGGAATGAATTCCCGCGGAATGGCTCCGCCAATGATTTTGTCGATGAACAGGAATCTGTGTTCCTTGTCGAATTTCCACTTGCCTGGGGTGCCGCCCGTCACCGATTTGGCCAATGCGTCCAGATCGTCTGTAGACAGCTCCTTCATGTTTTCGTGATCGGAACTCGGCAGCGGATGCAATTCGATCTTGCAGTGGCCGTACTGACCCTTGCCGCCGGTCTGCTTGATGTATTTGCCCTCGGCGAGTGCCTTCTTGCGAATGGTTTCGCGGTAAGCAACTTGAGGGCGTCCCACATTGGCTTGCACGTTATATTCACGCAGCATGCGGTCGACGATGATTTCCAAATGCAACTCGCCCATGCCGGAAATCAGGGTCTGGCCGGTGTCAGGCTCCGTGGAAACGCGGAAGGTCGGATCTTCTTGTGCCAGGCGCTGCAGCGCTACACCGAGCTTGTCCTGGTCCGCCTTGGTTTTCGGCTCAATGGCGACCGAAATCACGGGAGCAGGAAACTCGATGGATTCAAGAATGATCGGCTTGTTCTCGTCGCACAAGGTGTCGCCGGTGTTTACGCTCTTCAAGCCAACGCAGGCGCAGATATCGCCCGCGTAGATTTCGTCGATCTCTTCACGCTTGTTCGCGTGCATCTGCAACAAACGCGAAATGCGTTCGCGAGAACCCTTCGCAGCGTTCAGAACATAACTTCCCGACTTCAGAACCCCGGAATAGACGCGGATGTAGGTGACGTGGCCGACAAACGGGTCGGACATAATCTTGAAAGCCAGGGCGGAAAAGGGCTGCTCATCCGAAGCGCGGCGAAGGATCACTTCATCATTTTCTGGATTGGTGCCTTCGACGGGGGGAACATCGGTGGGAGAAGGAAGGTAGTCAACCACGGCATCGAGCAGGGGTTGAATACCCTTGTTTTTGAACGCAGATCCCGCAAGCACGGGCACGATTTTCAATGCCAGGGTGGACTTGCGAATGGATTTGCGCATTTCCTCGATACTCAAAGTGCCTTCGGTCAGATACTTGTCGAGGACGGCGTCGTCATGCTCGGCGATGTACTCCACCGTCTTGTTGCGGTGCTCGTCGTAGAAAGCCTTGTCGATCGCGGAGCCCTTCAGCGCAGCGGCGACATCCGGGCGGTTGGCAATGAAAGCGGGATCCCACAGTTTAGAGACTTCGAAAATTTCAAACTTGGCTCCGAGGGTTTCCTCGAGCCAAACGATTACTTTCTCTTCGATAAAATCGATGATGCCGATGAAATTGTCTTCCCGGCCAAGCGGAAACTGCAATGGCACGGGGTGAGCGCGCAGGCGCTGCCGGATTGTGCGGATGACATGGTCGAAATCCGCACCCATGCGGTCCATTTTGTTGACGAAGCAGATGCGCGGCACATGGTACTTGTCCGCCTGGCGCCAAACGGTTTCGGACTGCGGCTGCACGCCCGCGACGGAGTCAAACACGCAAACCGCGCCGTCGAGCACGCGGAGCGAACGCTCGACTTCAACGGTGAAATCAACGTGGCCGGGCGTGTCGATAATGTTGACGCGATATTTCTTGCCAAAGCGGTCCCAACTGGCGGTGGTCGCGGCGCTGGTGATGGTGATGCCGCGCTCGCGTTCCTGCTCCATCCAGTCCATGGTGGCCGTGCCTTCATCCACCGAACCAATCTTGTAGGTCACACCCGTGTAATACAGGATGCGCTCGGTCGACGTCGTCTTTCCGGCGTCGATGTGCGCCATGATCCCGATATTGCGGGTGTCTTCGAGTTTGAATATGCGGCCCATGTTCCCTTGAACAGCCCTTTTCTCCCCTGTACGTGTTGCTACCGTTTCACTCACGTCGATTCCAATCCTTACCAGCGATAGTGTGCGAAAGCCTTGTTCGCTTCCGCCATGCGGTGCACATCTTCCTTCTTCTTAATGGCGCCGCCGCGCGAATTGGCCGCGTCGATGAGCTCGTCGGCGAGCTTGTCGACCATGGTCTTGCCCGCGCGCTCCCGCGAATACTGCAAAAGCCAGCGAATCGCCAGCGACTGCCGGCGGAAGGGGTTTACTTCCACGGGCACCTGGTAGTTGGCGCCGCCCACGCGCCGCGTTTTGACTTCCACGAGCGGCTTCAGGTTTTCGATGGCCTTCTTGAAAATCTTCAAGGCATCATCGCTAGTCTTCTTCGCCACTTGATCCATGGCGCCGTAGAAGACGCGTTGCGCGGTGCTCTTCTTGCCCTCCCACATCATCGAGCAAATGAACTTCTCCACGAGAGCTTCACCGTAGACCGGGTCGGTCGCTTGTATGCGCCGGCTGACTAATCCTTTACGAGGCATTGCTTCTCCTAAACCAATTCCAAGTTCTAAGTTTTCAGTTCTAAGTAAACCGCGCCCGAAATTGCTTCGCCTTACTTAAGACTTAAAACTTACTACTGACCACTTTCTTATTTCGCCGCCGCGCCGGCCTTTGGCCGCTTAGCGCCGTACTTCGAGCGTCCTTGCTTGCGGTTCTCCACTCCCGCCGCATCCAGGGTTCCACGAACAATGTGATAGCGAACTCCGGGAAGATCCTTCACGCGGCCTCCACGCACAAGCACAATGGAGTGCTCCTGCAGATTGTGGCCGATGCCGGGGATATAGGTGGTGACCTCGACGGCGTTGGTTAAACGCACGCGCGCCACTTTGCGCAGCGCGGAGTTCGGTTTCTTCGGGGTTTGCGTGTACACGCGAATGCACACGCCGCGCTTTTCCGGGCAGCCCATGAGCGCGGGCGACTTGGTCTTCGAGATAACCGCTTCTCTTCCCATCCGCACAAGTTGCGAAAACGTCGGCACAGTCGTTCCTCGTTTCTAAAAGTTCCTAGTCTTAAGTTCCAAGTCATAAGTAAAACTCAGACGACCGCTTTTACTTACTACTTAAGACTTACAACTAAAAACTCGCTACTGCCCACGCACAGACACAGTTTGCAGGCTCTCGCTTTGCGCGCAGACAGAGGCGCGAGAGCACACACTTACGCTGAAAGGCGCACTGCGAATCCGGAGAGACCAGCAAGAAACTCCGTACGCACTCCAAGAGACAGAACGCAGCTCTCGGTATCGAATCGGAGAGGCTTACTCGGCTTTTCGGGGCTGGCGCCCCATTCCGGCCGCTCTTCTGTCCCATTCCATCGTTCTTGTTCCGGGACCGAAGAATTTCCTTCCAACCAGCCAGCCATCCCCCACTAAGCGGAAGGCCGTACTACCCACACGGGGAAAATACCCCTGACAAAACATAGAGTATAGAGGCGTTAAGGCTTGCTGTCAAATTTGTTTCAATGCATGGCAGTGGAAAAATTTGTGGAAAAGTGAGGATTGGGCTGGCGACTGTGTGGGGGCATTGCCCGAAGGCACTCCTGGCGGACCTTAGCTACTTTCCCGGAGTCCGTTTGCCTTGCCTCGTCAAGAGGTAACCTGCCTGAATACAATCAGTTAGCACTGGGGCTCGACTCCGAACCCAGATTTCCGAAGGGCCACAGTTTGAGGGCATTCAGCATCTCATACTCGCCCTTCTCCCGGAGCATTTTGGCGGTGCGCTCGGCCGACCAAGGGGCCGCGAAGCGCTCCGGCCTGTCCGCCAACCAAAAAGCACTGAGCGCCATGATGGTTGCGTTTTGGGCAAGAACGTCCGGCTTCACCTGCTCAAGCGAGTCCGCGGCAGAATGGTGCGTGTACTTGTAATCGGGGGAGTCCTGCTGCAGGTTAATCCCCGGAAGGCCCGCGAGGATGAAGGGACCAGTGTCAGTTCCAAATTCGAGCTTATCATTGACCTCGACTTCGCGGACGTTTTCGAGCGATTGAGCAAAGGCCTTCATTGGCGCGACCAGATCGTCGCGTCCGCCGAGTTGAAATTCCTTGACTGGGCCCTGGCCATCGTCCAGAACAACGCATCCGAGATGATTCTTCATCTCGTTGGCGTGTTGCTTCACGTACGCCAAGGAGCCAAGAAGTCCTTGCTCTTCTCCGCTGAACAACACGAAGCGGATGGTGCGGCGCGGGCGCTGGCCGCTTTTTGCGATGGCCTCAGCAGCGGCAAGGACACTGGTCGTGCCGGTGCCATTGTCCGTGGTGCCTTCACTCAAATCCCAGGAATCGAGATGCGCGCCCACTACCAGGACCTCTTCGGGATGTTCGCGCCCAATAATTTCGCCTACGACGTTTGCGGATTCGACCGGGGCGCCGGTGAATGTATTCTGCACGTTGACGCCTAGGCGCACGGTTTTCCCCGCGGCAAGGAAGCGATCGAGCTGGCTCTGGTCCTCCATGACAATGTCCACCACCGGAATTGCGAAATCGCGCGCAAAACCTAGGATTCCGGTGTGCGTCAGATGCATGCCATCGGCCTTGAATCCGAGCTGGCCTCCGATGACGGCGATGGCCCCGGCTTTCTGGAGCTCATCCAGAAAGTCACCATATTGCGCAAAGAGCAGCCAAAAGCTTTTTCTCGGCCGGCCCTCGGGTTTCATCATTACAATTTTTCCACGGAACCGCGCGATGTTTTTGATTTCATCGTCCATGTCGAAGGGGTTCGCAGTGACTACTTCGGCTTCGACACCCGCTGCCGGTGTGGAACCAGTCCAACCCATCGCGTCCACCGTCAAATGGCGGCGAATCGGCGCAAGCATTTCCGCGCTGGCGGTGCCACGGGTCCAGCCCTTCCACATGGACCATTTTTCGGCGTGGACATTTTCGAGGCCGATGGTCTTCATCTTCGCCACGCCCCAATCGATGGCTTTTTGCCCCGCAGGTGAGCCGGTAACGCGCGCGCCAACGTCATCGCTCAGCTCTGTCAAATACGTGAATGCGTGGGAATCGTAGAAGCCTTCGCCAGCGACGCGCGTTAGGGCAGGCTTGGTGCCATCTTCGTCCGGCCCTTTTGGCCTCACCGAGTCTCTCGCCCGCGCAGAGACACTGGTCAACGCAACCGCAATCGCGAGCCCTAGCAATCGTTTCTTCATGCCCACTCCCCTGTTGCGATTTTAGCGGCAAAGCAAACTTCTACTTTACCATGCTGTTAGACGCAGTTCCCGGCGCACCGGCGCGAGGCGGTAGCTCAGTTTCCGGTGACGACGTTCAGGCAGGCGAATAGGAGATTGATCTCGATCATCGCTTGTTCAGGGGGCCGCGGAAGAGCCGGAGCTTGGGCTTCAACCCACGATGCTCGTTTGTAAACCGTAGGTGGTTTGCGCATCGCTCATTGACTTCTTGAAGGAGTGATGCAGCGCCTTGGGCGTCCCCCATCCTTATTGCAGCCTTACGTTGAGCGACGAGTTCAAGGATTTCCGCCCATTGTTGCCTGCTCTCTAGCGCGGGAATGCCCCAGACCAACTCAGCGCACCAAGTGTGCCAGTCCGAATGCGTCTTTCCCAATCGGGCGGTTCGACGACACGAAATCGGAGCTTCTTCAAATCCACAACTAGCTTTGCATACATCGTGCGGTCGACCTGAAACGGCTTCCATTTGCACCCACCACTCATGCCAGCGTCTACTGTGCCTCTATTTAGGATCTCGTTTACAACTCCAATTGGAGGAATAATCTCGGCTAGAAAGAAATAGGGGATTTCAAAAAGTAAGTCGGCAAGACCACCTTCTTTAAGGAAACGGCCCGGCCCAACCGCTGCCAGAATCTCGTATTTCACTCTACGTTCAGTGGTTTTCGGCAACTTGACCTCGTCAGCCACACGACGCTGTCCTCTCGCAAAAGAAAGTAGTTCAGGCTAGATTCGCAAAGCAAGCCAGATTTTATGGGATGATTGCGTCTCACTGCCGATGGCATCTGACTGGAAAACCTTCCGAAGCGGAAAGAACAGTCGCGCTTTCCGACCAGATGCCTGGCATCCGGCCGATAGACGCACGACCAGTGCTCACGTGCAGCTCTCGAAACGGGCGACCACACCTGGCTTTACGCTCGTCCAGCTACGCGCCTAAACTTGCGACGTGGATCTCTTTAAACGAACGGCTCGTCTTCTCGGGTTTTTGTGTTGTTTGGCTAGCGGCGCGGCGGTTGCGTTGGCTCAGGAAACTCCCAGCAAGCCCGCGGAAAAGCCGGCCGAACAGACTCAGGCGCGAAAGGATAAGCCCTCCGGCAAGCCCGAACTTCCCTTCCAGATTCAATTGCTGGAGACGCGCGTCCGGTTTGAGGCTAATGGAGATTCGCGCAAGGAAGTCCACACCATCGTCAAAATCATCAACATTCTAGGCGCGCAGCAATTCGCGCGGATTTCATTCGATTACAACCGCTCATTCCAGCAGATTGAAATTCCCCTGGTGCGCGTAAGCCACGCCAATGGCGGCACGAGCGAGGTGCTGCCAAGCGCGGTGACCGATGCCCCGAACCCAGCGGTCGAGCCATTCGCCGCGTATCACGACGGGCGCGTGAAGTCTGTGCGGATCCTAGGACTGCAGGAAGGCGACACCGTTGAGTATCGCGTCACGACAATAACAACGAAGCATCCGCTTGCGCCGGATTTCTGGCTGGAACATAGTTTTGACCGCTCCGGCCAAGTTCTTGAGGAGCACTACGATCTCGACCTGCCCAGTTCCCGGAACGTGGAGCCACGCATTAACCCCCAAGCTCCCCCGAACGCTAAGGAAAAGACGGGCTCTGGGGAAGATGCCCACACGCTCTACCGGTGGACAAGGACTTACTCGCCTCGTGCGGACGGCGCTGCTGGTGAAGAAGCTCCGCCTGATGCTTCTGCCGCGCTGGATGTCGGAGTCTCCACACTTTCCTGGAATTACCTCGCGGTCCGGCTGGCGGAATTAATGCTACCGGGATCCCAGCCCCTAAGGGAGACGAAAACCTACGAAGAGTCCACGAAAGAGCTGACTAGGAGGCCGGTGGTTGCGGAGGCAGTTCGAGAAAAAGCGCTTTCCCTGACGCGGGGCTCGAAAAGCGATCTGGACCGCATGAAAGCGATCTATGCGTTTGTGTCCACGCAAATCAGCACGGTGGACATTCCGCTGGGCACAACGGGGTTTCGCTCGCGAGCCGCCGTAGACATCTTGAACTCTGCATACGCAACTGCAGAAGACAAATATGTCCTTTTTGCTGCGCTGGGAGCGGCTGTCAATCTGCGTGTGGACCCTGCTCTAACTGGATTTTGCGACCAGAAGGCGTTACCTACACCAAATGCGTTCAAACATCTGGTGATCCTTGGATCGACCAAGGAGCGGCAATACTGGTTGGACCCGGCTGTCGAGGTGGCTCCGTTCGGAATGATCTCTCCAACACCAGCCAAGTGTGCACTTCTTCTGCGTCGAGATTTGTTCGCGCTTAATTCCGCTGGGCACGAATGGATCAAGACTCCCGTAGAACCGCCGTTTACTTCCTTTCAAAAGGTTGGCGTGGATGCGGTGCTCTCGGATGCCGGGCAGTTGACCGCCAAGGTGAAGTATACGCTGCGCGGGGACAACGAACTGCTGCTGCGCGTGGCGTTTCACCAGACGCCAAAAGAAAAGTGGAAGGACATTGCAAGCCTGCTGGCAATTTCGGATGGCTTCCGCGGGCAGGTCACAAGCGCCGAGGCGTCGGATCCGATTACGACGGAAGATCCGTTCACTGTGGAATATGAACTTATACAGTTGAAGTTCGTGGACTGGTCAAAAAAACCGGTGCGGATTCCCGCGCTGCTACCGCAAATTGCATTACCAGACCCGCCGCCATCGCCAGCGCCGGGAAAGGCCGCGCCGAAAATTGAGTTGGGCACGCCGCTGGATGTGCAAACTTCCAATACGCTGCGGCTCCCCGCCGGGACAAGCGTTCAGACGCCGCCGGGCACATCGGTGGCGAGAGACTACGCCACCTACGTATCGAAATACTCGAGCACACAGAACACCGTCGTGGCGTCACGGCACATCAATTTTTTGATGCGCGAGATTCGCGGTGATCGCGCGACGGACTACAACGCCTTTGTACAAGCAGTGCAGAATGACCAGGCGCAACGATTCACACTGGTGCTTGGTGCAGTGCAAAGTTCCGAGCCGTCTCCGGCCGCCTCGAAGCCGTAGCGAGAGAATTCTTCGCAACGGGATATCAGATATCAGTGATCAGACATCAGGAACCGGGCTTTCGCCAGAGTTCGCGAGGAGTGGAGAATGCACCAGTCGTGTAGAGAGGGACAGTTGAGATCCTTCGGGCCGCAAACTTCGCGGCCCTCAGGATGATATGTTTGCAATGGGCGGAGAGGTGGAAAGTGGTGGCGCACAAGCGCACAAAGAAAACCGCGAACGCAAGAACTGGCATGAACTTAGCATTACGTGAAATCGTGTGTGAAGAGAAAAACTCGCCTCTAATGAAGAACAACCTGTGTGGCGCGCCCTAGGCGGAGAACCGGGGTGGAGAGGCTTTCGTGGTATCTGATATCTGTAATCTGATATCTGCTTCACCTGATCTCCATCACTTCTCTTTCCTTGGAAGCGGAAAGATCCTCGACCTTCTTGGTTTCAGCATGGGAGAGCTTATCCAGCTCGTCGAGCGAGCGCTTCTGTTCGTCTTGGCTGATCTTTTTGTCCTTCTCCAATTTGTCGATGGCTTCCTTGATGTCTCGGCGGATATTGCGGATGGCGGTGCGGTGATTTTCCAGCGCCTTGTGAATGTGCTTGACAAGTTCCTTGCGGCGCTCCTCGGTCGGCGAGGGGATAGGAATGCGCACGACTTTGCCGTCGGTGGTGGGATTCAGGCCCAGGTCGGAAGAGCGAACAGCCTTGTCAATCAACGGCACGGCGCTGGGGTCCCAGGGCGTAATCACGAGCATGCTGGCATCGGGAATGGTCACGCTGCCCAGTTGATTCACGGGCATGGGCGTACCGTGATAGTCGACACGAACGTGGTCCAGGATCGCGGCGTTGGCGCGGCCGGTGCGCACGGACGCCAGTTCTTTGCGAAAGTCATCAACGGCCTTGTCCATGCGGGTTTTTGCAGCCGCGGTCGCTTCTTTGGTGCTCGCAATCGTAGTCATAGTGTCGAACCTCGGATTCTGAGTTCTAAGTTCTCAGTTTTCAGTTCTCAGTAAGTCAAGAAAACAACCCCATGCGGTGCGCTGTTAATTCCCTACGGGAAGTCCCTATGGCCGAACGTCGCTTCCTTGGCAGAAACCGCACCGAGATGCACCGTTTTCATCAACAACCACTAACGCCTGACTTGAAAGGCGGCATAACTGAAAACTGAGAACTTACAACTGTAAACTGCCTAAGCCGGCATCACCGTTGAGCCCACGCGTTCCCCAAGAACCGCGCGGCGAATGTTGCCGGATTTGTGCATATTGAAAATCACGATCGGCATGCCGTTGTCCATGCACAAGGAGATGGCCGTCGAATCCATGACCTTCAGGTTTTTGTGCAGCACGTCGCGGTAGGTAATTTCCGCGAAGAATTTGGCGTCGCTGACTTTCTCCGGGTCGGCGTCGTAAATACCATCGACGCGAGTCGCTTTCAGGATGACATCGGCCTTGATCTCCATGGCGCGCA
>JBAVHY010000425.1:0-19835 GCA_049686315.1 Candidatus Acidiferrum sp.
TTCCCATAGCCGTTAGATCGGAGCAGCCACTAGCCCGCATCCGCCGCAACCGCCAGCGCCCACCTTCAAACGGCTCTATCGAACGCGCGCAGAGCACATCGCCCGGACTTCACGCTTTTGTGAAAACGCGCCTCCGATAGAGCACTAACGTGACTCGGGCCCTATCGAACTCAGCCACATGTCCGATAGAAAGACCCACCCTGAGACCTGCAGCAGCGAACACTCGGCTACTCACTTTGCAACGGTTTCAAGTGGAATCGCCTCGAAGTACTTGGGCACGATAATTTTTGTCTTCGGCGAAGCAGTTCGGATCTCTTGTACAAAGGACAGCAAGGCATCGAGACTCGGTTGCTGAGAAGCGCCATATGGCGCCAAAAAATTGTCCCAATGAGTCGGCAGGACCATAGCAGGATAGTGTAGGCCCCGCATGAGGCGACCGCAGTAGTCGTAGACTTCCTTTCGGGAAGCGCCGGCTCCGATCAACGCGACGTCCGGCTCTAGTCCTACAATCTCACGTTCGATGTAGTTCATCCCACCAAACGCGAGAATCTGGTGACCGTGAAAACGAATCAAGTAAGCGAGAGTGCCCCCCTCTGGGTGGATTTGTTCCAAGGTCAACGGTGCTTTCATTCCAGCCGGTGCTGTGGCGGAACTGAAGTAGCGCTTGTGGTCGAGAGGGCTGTGAATGCTGGGAATCACTTTAAGGGAAAAGGAACCGAACTGGTAATCCTCTCCGCCCCGGACCGTAATTAACTGCTCTTCAGGCACAGCGTAAGCGCGCATCACATTTTCGGTGCTCTCGGTGCCGATCACCGCCGCGCGAGTTTTAAGGGCGATGTGAGGAACATCCAGAATGTGGTCGTAATGTGTATGAGTAACGAGAACGAAATCTGCTCGTTGAATGTGCGCATCAATTGCCGCCACGTCCGGCGAGGCAACGTCACCCCATCCATACGCCCGGCGCGTGTCTCCAGCTATAGAGTGGCCCGAGCCACCTCCCGGTGGCGCCGGTCCGTTGATTCGCGACAGATATGGATCAATCAGAATATAGGTCGTTCCATCGGTTATCTCCCAGCCCGCCGCCCCTAGGTATTTCAGAGTGACTGGGTTGTTTTTTTCCGTGTTCGGTTGGTTCTGAGCGGCTTGAGTCACGAGGACAGCCATCGTGAATACACAGCACGCGAGTCCAGACTTCATCATAGGCATGCACCTCCAGGTCGACCCTGCCGTGGACTGTATTTTGAGCAGAGCAAGCCGGTTAATCAACCCAATCGCGGCGGTCATGGCCAGAACAACAGTTTCGAGGACTTGAGAATGGATTGTCGGCTAGAACGAAGCCGCTTGTGCGGCGGACGCTGCGCGTGATACGGCCAGAGCTGCTTAATACCCCTAGCAATCGTCAGTGACTTATTTCGAAGGATTCATTTGGCCTTGAAAGCCGGAACGCATCATGGTATTTACGTAGGGTGCGCTCCAGGCGCCAGCAGGTTCGCGCGAAGGGCCAAGCCCACTGCCAATCCAAAGGTTGAACGCACGTCTAGATCCCGTGCTGCCTGATTGCGAACCCAGGCTAAAGCATGGAGGTCACTATGACGTTGCAGCAGCTACCCGAGCGCGCCAATTTAGAGCAGCTCAAGAAGCAAGCCAAGTCGTTACTCGCCGCAGCCCGAAGCCAAGAGCCAAACGCAATTCAGAGGTTCGAAGCGGTCCTAATCGGGCGATCCCTTAAACCAGACGCGATTGCCTTACACGACGCGCAATTTGTGCTTGCGCGTGAGTATGGCTTTAAGTCGTGGACTGAATTGAAGCAGGAAGTGGAAGAGCGATCGCTTTCGTTCGCAGCGGCAGTGGATGAATTCGTACGCTGCGCCACCGGAAGCGCGCGCGAACGAGCGATGCGATTGCTCGCGAGGCACGCCGGCATCGCAAATGCCAATTTGTACACGGAGCTGGTGCTGGGCGATGCAGACGTGGTGGAAACGCGGCTTAAGGCGAATCCAGCGATAGCGCGGCAACGAGGCGGAGTCCAGAATTGGGAGCCGCTGCTGTACGTCTGCCACACATTTCTGCAGAAGGATTCGCCCGAACGAGCGAAGGGGCTTGTGAGAATTGCACGGGAACTACTACGGATGGGTTCGAACCCAAACGCCGAATATGACTGGAACTGGCACCCGGAGCTGCCACGGACAGCCCTCTGGGGAGCGCTGATTGCTACGGGGCAGCCTGAGCTTGCAGAGTTGCTGCTCAAGAGCGGCGCAAATCCGACGGACGGCGTTTCCACACACATTGCGGCGGGCAGTGGAAATGTTGCGGCGCTGGAATTGCTGTATCGATTCGGCGTCAATGTTAACGGAATTCCAGGAGGCGTTCCGCCGCTTGCGTACATTTTGGGTTGGATGAGGCCGGACGACATTTCCGGAGCGAAATGGTTATTGGACCACGGAGCCGATCCGAACTTGGCATGGGCGCAATCGGGCGAGTCGCCGCTCCACGTTGCGGCACAACGATTGGAAGTTAAGACGATGGACTTGCTGGTCTCCCACGGAGCGGATGTAAATAAGCGCCGGCCCGATGGGCGCACGGCGCATACGCTCGCCGCGCTGCACGGGAATGACGAAGTGGCGGCCTGGTTGCTGCGACATGGCGCGAAAGACGAACTCTCGCGGATCGACCGTTTTGTTGCGGCGTGTACTTTCGGCAATAAGGCGCAAGCAGGCTTGCTGCTCAAGGAGCATCCGAATCTGCGCAACGAGCTTCGCCCAGAGCACCACTTGATGATGCACACTCCGGCCGAACGCGGTGATGCGCAAACTCTCGAAACAATGCTGCAATGCGGCTTCGATCCAAACGTAAAGGACAGCAACGGAGTGGAAGCACTCCATCGTGCCGCGATGGGCGGCCACGTGGAAGCAGTGAAGGTTCTGCTGGCGAAGGGCGCGTCGGTGAATGCCGTAGATGGCATGTTCGCCGCGACACCGCTGGTGTGGGCATGTGAAGGCTGGCGACACACGTCGCAAAACGGCGCAGATCATGTTGAAGTGGCGCGCTTGCTGCTTGCTGCCGGCTCGCCGCGCGAATGGGTGGCGCCGGAGAAAGCCCCTGATCCCGAGGGAACGCAGGACCGTTTGGCGGAGCTGTGCCGAGCAACGGAAGCACCATGAATACTTCGTGAGTAGTCGGCAACCCTTCCTTTACAGGATTGGGGAAGAGTTATTCAGGAGTAGCGAACTGTCGGCGCTAGGTGCGCTTTCTTCTCTCTGCTGGCCGTCGATCAGCCCACTTCAGTATGGCGTCAAGCGTAGGACAAAGGGATTGGCCCCATGATGTCAGATGGTACTCAACCTTCGGTGGCACCTGGGGATAGGCTGTCCGCACAACGATTCCGTCCGCCGCCATTCTGCGGAGTTGCTGCCCCAGCATTTTCTGCGTGATGTTGGGTATCGCTCGTTCCAGGTCGGAGAAGCGCATCACCTTGCCTCCGAATAGATGGAACAGAATCACGAGCTTCCATCTCCCTTCCAGGAGACGGAGCGCTACTTCTACGTCTGCGGCAGCGGATGTGGGCGTGTAGCGTTTCGGCATACATATTTCTCCTAACGCACTTTTTCGTGCGTACTTCCCATTTCGCCAGTTTGCTGCGAGACTCCTGTTTGTGCAAATGCACGGAGGAGAACAGCATGGCTCTTGATGTGCCCGAAGCAGTCGCTGAATACCTGGCCGCCGAAGAGGCGAAGGACGCTGATGCGCTTTCCCGTTGCTTCACCGAGGATGGCACCGTCCACGACGAGGGGCAGGATTATCACGGTCGTGACTCGATTCGCCAATGGAAGCAAGCGGCGGACGCGAAATACCGATACGTCCTGCGGGCGGTTAACGTTCAAACGCTCGGGGACTTGGTGACCGTGCGTGCCCGACTCACCGGTAAGTTTCCTGGGAGCCCTGTCGAACTAGACCACATCTTCAAACTTTCGGGCGACAAGATTGTTTCACTGGACATTCGATCATGACGATGGCGTACCCTTTCCCAGTTTCAGGAGATGAATTTAGGGGCAAGCGGGTTCTGGTAACCGGTGGCACAAAGGGCATGGGACAAGCGATGGTACGCCGTTTTACTCTGAGCGGCGCTTCCGTCGCCACGACTGCTCGCTCGCCGCTGCCGGATGGGCAGGCGGTTGCTCTATTCGTGCAAACGGATATCGGTACGGCTGCAGGCGTGCAAAAAGTAATCAACCGCATTCAGCAGGAATGGGGTGGACTCGACATCTTAGTGAACAATGTGGGGGGATCAGATGCTCCGAACGGCGGGTATGAGGCTCTCTCTGACGACGACTGGCAGAAGGCGCTCAACGTCAACTTGCTGGCATCCGTTCGTCTCAACCGGGCATTCCTGCCCGGTATGATCGAACGCAAAACAGGGGTTATTCTGCACATCTCGTCCATCCAGCACCGTCTGCCACTCTATGACGCGACACTTGCTTATGCTGCCGCGAAAGGTGCTCTCAATACCTACAATAAGGGGCTTGCAAACGAAGTTGGGCCGAAGGGCGTTCGCGTCAACATGATCTCCCCTGGATTCATCGAGACTTCGGGCGCACACGGCATGATTGTGCAACTCAGTCAGAGCAGCGGTATCAGCGAGGTCGCTGCTCGCCAGCAAATCATGAATATGATCGGAGGCATTCCCATTGGCCGACCTGGCCAGCCGGAGGAAGTCGCCGAATTGGTGGCATTCCTAGCATCCGACCGTGCGGCTTCGATTCATGGTGCAGACTACATTATTGATGGCGGCACGATGCCTACCGTCTGATCGGGGATAGTGGCTGGATCGTCGGCAACCCTTCCCTTACCGGATTACGGAAGGGTTGCTCGTCAACCGCTCGGTAGTCCCCATCCGCCTCGACAAGTGAATTGGCGATTAAGCGCTCATCGAGGAATTTCAAGAATCTGCGAAGCCTTTGCCGCCTTCGAGCTGACTCAAATTTCAGAGCAGAAAGCGGCGAACCATATTGGGATGCTCCGCTGCTCGGCCCGCGCGGACCGCGTCAATCTGTGCTCGAAAAAGAAGTTCTATCTGGCACAATGTTTCGGTGGGAGATTCGCCCGTGAATTCTCTAAACTCATGCACCATGTGCATCTGATCGTAGTACCCGAGTTCATGTGCGACATCGGTCCACGATTTCGTTGAACTACGTGCTTTGGTGTCCAAGGCATTCTGGAACCGCACGATGCGTGAGAACAGTTTCGGGCTGACACCGAAACGCGCGTAAAACTCACGTTGAAACTGGCGGACGCCAACTCCGGCTTGCCTCGCCAGGTCCGCGCTGGGCAACTTCCCACTAGAGTTCAGAATCCGACTGGCGGCGAAAGCCATCCGATCAACAGCTTGCGCATGCTTCAAACGTTCTGCGAAGAAGTGGTTTGCAACTGAACCTCGCTGCTGGAAGGTCTCGCAGTTGCCGAGGCGCTGCTCTAATTCCCTGACCGGCTTGCCCAGGACAGCGTCCGCATCATAGGTGTGATTAGTGACCTCACTCGATGGAACACCAAAAAGGTCTGTCAGGCCATGAGCCTGAAACATGATTATGAACGACTGAAAGGTGCCCTGGTGCAAGAGAGTGACGTGCGGACGCGTCAAAATGCCGACCAGGGATGCAGCTGGCACGGTTTCCTCGTCTGGTGACCCCCAGTAGCAAAACTTGAAACGGTCCCCAAATACGAATTCGATCATCGGGCTTGCGCGGGCAGGAATTGGGAGGATCACCAAAGGATCCCGACGGCTCCTCTCCACCTGTATGTAGAACTGAATGAAGGGCCGTAGCGCTATGGCTGGGATTTGGAAGTGGGGGAGCATGGCCGCGCGAGAAATATACTCCGGTTCGAAACCTGCATGTCGTTTTTTTACTATCGCCCGCGGGGTAGATCTCGCGAAACTGAGTTCGTCACAGAGAACGCTCGTTTCGTATTCGCAACTACGGCTAATTGAGAGATTGTTGATTCAAAGGAGCATCTAAATGGCAACAGCGGCGGTTTCGCAAACGAAGCACCCAGAGCGCGCCGGGCAACGGGATAGGCTGTTCTTCTCCGGAATAGCTTTGCTGGTCCTGATCGCTGTCTTGTTCGGCTTTGCGCGAACCTACTTCCTGGCAGGCGCGTTCTTCGCGAAACTCCCAAGCGTAATGGTTCATGTGCACGGTGCGCTATTCACGCTTTGGATTGCCCTACTCGTGGCCCAAGTCGCCCTTGTCGCAAGCCACCATACACGCTGGCACATGCGACTAGGTGTTGCCGGAATGTTCTTGGCACCGCTGATGGTAATTACGGGATTCGCCACATTGATTGCCGCGATAAAGAGAAGATTCGCCCCTCCGCCAGTCCTTCGAATAATTACCGCGCAAGACATTCTCCTCCTCTGCCTCTTCGCCTTTCTAATTTCATGGGCTTTTCTTGCGCGTCGTGATGCACCAACGCACAAGCGGCTTGTTCTGTGCGCTACATTTTTGATCATCATCCCGGCCATTGCGCGTTGGCCGATCGTTGGAAACATAGCGCAAAACCCCGCGTCCTTTTACATTTTTGTGAATAGTTTTCCTGCGCTTCTGGTGGTCTACGATCTCTGGACTCGACGTTTACTGCATCGAGCCACCATCTGGGGTGTGGCGCTCATGATCGCTTTGCAGCTAGCCGTTCCTGTCCTTGCGCAATCGGCATTGATAGGCCGCACAATCGCCTGGCTGCAGAGAACCTGACGGGTGTAGACCATCCGATTCATTTCGGTGGAGATCTGAACTTGCGGCGATCGTTGGGGGAAAGTTTGCGTAAGCTCAGAATGGATTCGAATAGCAGCAGCTGCAAGTTAACGGGAAAACGGCTGTAGGAAAACTTTTGGTCTCGATTGATGACTTCAGGGCTTAGCGCTCATTGAGAGCATTCCAGGTGGTTTGTCGGCTTAACCGGAAATTATACCCCCCACAAGCGAGGAGCCACTCGAATCGAGTTCCGTTGTGGAGCCTGTGCCGATCGTGGCGCCGCTTACTTTCCCTGTTCCGCTTTACGTGCCCACATGCCTCCGCCGATACCCGGCCGATCCTCCAGTTCAGTAGCCCAGCCTTTTTCTGCCGCTCATTTTTCTTGGCACTGCTTCAGGCTAATTCCTGCGTCCGGCAGCTTCGCGGCTTCTGCTTTCCCGGTTCCGCCCTTACCCCATTGGGTTCCCTCCGATAAAGCAGCCGCTCGCTTTGGAAGCAGAAGCCCTCGCTTCTGGGTGCCCCAGAAAAATGGGGCAGAAAAAGGAGACATTTTTCATGTCCTACTTGAACTCAGTAACGATCGTCGGATTTGTTGGAGCCGACCCGGAGCAGCGTCAAGCGCGGAACAACGGTTCAAAATTCACCGTTCTTTCCGTCGCAACACAACGCTCCTGGAAAAACGCAGAAGACGAATGGGTCTCGAAAGTCGAGTGGCATCGCATCGCGATTATATGGAATCTGCGCCTGCGTCAAATCGCTGATCAAGTCCGATGGCTGTGAGCGCGTTGGTTGGTTACTTCCGCTTTGCCAGTCATCTGCCCCGATCGCTCGAAGTATTGAATTCGCTGTCTGTCATTTCAGGTGTGGTCGCAAGTACGGATTAGTTTTTGATCAGAAACCTATCATTGCCTGTTCCAGCGGCACGGATTGCCAAATAGGGTTTGGGATCGCCTCTGCTTCCTAACTCGCCTTGGCAGACTGTCAGCCGCCGAGTGGTCAGCTATTCGTATCTCAAAGCGACTATCGGGTCGACTCGGGTGGCTCGGCGAGCGGGCAAGTAACTGGCAAACAGCGCGACTACGGTGAGGACAACGGAGACGGCCGCGAAGGTGAGCGCGTCGGTGGAACCCACACCGTAAAGGAGCGAAGAAAGGACACGCGTGGCAATGAGCGCGCCAAGGAGTCCGAGGAGGAGGCCGATGGCTGTAAGGCGCAGGCCGAGGCCGAGAACGTCGCGAAGAACTTGGGTTTGCGAGGCGCCGAGAGCCATACGAATCCCTATGTCGCGGGTGCGTTGGGCGACTGAGTAAGATATGACGCCGTAGATCCCGATGGCAGCCAAGACGAGGGCGAGACCGCTAAAGAGGCCCAAGAGAATCAGAGTGAATCTTCGCTCCGCGACGGACGCGCTGATTACTTCCTCCATGGTGGCAATGGCGAAAATGGGTTGGTCTTTGTCAATCGCGGCGACTTCGCCGCTAATGGCGGCGGCCATGGCAGAAGGGTCCACGCGTGATCGGACAAGCACGTCCATATCGCTGCTCGCAGACTGGTGGAAGGGAACGTAGACTTCGAGGCGAGCGGGGTTGGCAAGACCGTACATTTTGGTGTCGCCAATGACGCCGACAATGGCGAACCACTGCGGCTGCTTGGCCGGATCAAGATGGCCGAACATGAGCCGTTTGCCGACAGCATCGCCATTGGGGAAATACTGGCGAGCCAGCTTGGCGTTGATCATGACGACTGGCGCGCCCTTTTCGTTGTCGGTTTCCACGAACTCGCGACCCTGAAGCAGCGGGATCCCCAGGGTCCTGACGTAGCCGTCGCTGATGGTATGAAAGTCAGGGTGCGGATAGCTGCCCGGCTTCGGCAGAGGCATGCCTTCCACGGTGATGTCGCTGCGACCGTGGTTGTCGGTGAGAGGAATGTTGGTTCCGAGGGCAACTGTTTGAACGCCAGGAATAGCGCGAACGCCATCCAGCACGTTCTGCCAGAAATTGATAACGCGAGAGTCCTTGTCGTATTGGGCGGTGCGCAAATCCATCTCCATGGTTAGCAGCCGTTCGGGCTGAAAGCCGGGGCCGACCGAGAGGAGCAGGTGGAGAGACTTCATCATCAAGCCCGCGCCGGCAAGGAGAATGAGAGAAAGGGCAAGTTCGGCGACGATGAAAATGGCGCGAAGGCGATTGTGCGAAGCAGCGGTTCCCGTCCCAGCACTGCCCTCTTTGAGTTGGAGGTGAATACCCGACTTGGAGGAGCGCGCGGCGGGGGCAAGGCCGGAGATAAAAGCGGCGAGCAGGATGAGAGCGGCGGAGAAAAGGAGGACCGCAGGATTCAAAGTTATCGTCGCACCCATGAGCATATTTGGGGGAAGCATTTGCGTGATGGCGTGGCTGCCCGCTACGGCGAGAGCGATGCCCAAGGCGCCGCCAACAAGGGCCAGGACAAAACTCTCCGTGAGCATTTGGCGCACTATGCGGCGACGCGTGGCCCCGAAGGCGACGCGAAGGGCGACTTCGCGGGTACGACCTGTGCCACGAATGAGGAGAAGATTCGCGACATTGGCGCAGGCAATAAAAAGGACGCAAATAACGGCGCCGAACAAACTCAGGATGGCTATGCGCATGTCGCCCACAAAGGCTTCACGAATGGGCCTAAGCAGGACGCCGAACTGATCGTTAGTGCCGGGGTACTGTTTGGCGAGCCGGGAGGCGATCCCCTCCATTTCGGAACGCGCGGCAGCGAGGCTAGTTGCGGGGGCGAGCCTTCCGATAACGACCATGTCACCGCGGGCGCCGCGCTCAGTGGCCTCGGGGTTCGTGGCGAGCCAAGTGCCGATAGGTTCGAGGAATTGAACCTTTTCGACCCAGCGAAAATTGCCCGGAAGAACGCCGATGATGGTGAAGCTGCGCCCATCGAACAGGACGGTTCGGCCAATGGCGGAGGGGTCCGAACCGAAATGAGATTGCCAGAGTGAGTAGCCCAGCATAACCACGGGTGCTGCGCCGGACTTCTCTTCGGAGGCGTCGAAATCTCGGCCGAGTAAAGGACGCACGCCGAGCAGGGAAAGAAAATTAGGCGACACCGCTTCGCCACTGATGCTTTCGGGCTGGCTGATGCCAGAGAGGTTGAAGCCAACCTCGTGGACGGCGGCCATCTGGGAAAACGTGTGGCTTTGCGAACGCCAGTCCAGAAAATTCGGATCGGAAACGCTCACCGTGCCGACTAGTGGGGTGGTTTCGTTTAAGAAAATGAGACGCGAGGGATCTTGGTAAGGGAGCGGGTCGAGAAGGACTCCGTAGACGACGGAGAAGATAGCGGTGTTGGCGCCGATTCCGAGGGCCAATGTGAGGACGGCGACGATCGCGAAGCCGGGAGATTTGCGCAATATGCGAAGACCAAAGTGCAAATCCTGAATGAAATCCTGAATCCAATTTACCCGGCGGGCGTCGCGGCATTTCTCTTTGGTTTGCTCGATACCGCCCAGATCGAGTCGCGCGCGGCGATGCGCCTCTTGTTGCGTCATACCCTCTGCGACGTATTCCTCGGCTCTTCGCTCGAGGTGGTCGCGCAGCTCGTCGTCCAATTCCTGGTCCGCCTGCGCCCAACGGAATAGCGATCTAAGGCGCATCGGAATCGTGTAGCGCCAGTGCTCTAGTCGCATTATCGCCTCCTGCCCCTACGCTTCTCTAAGCTTGACCACATGCGTGATCGCGGTCGAAAGTCTGTCCCAGTTCTCGGCTTCCCTTTCAAACTGTCGGCGTCCGAGTCGCGTAAGCGAATAATATTTCCCCCGCCGGCCATACTCGGACGTTTTCCACTCGGCTGTAATCCAACCCTCCTGTTCCAGCTTGTGCAGAGCCGGGTACAACGATCCGTCGCTCACCTGTAACACGTCGCCGGACACTTGCTTTAGGCGCTGGCTAACCGCGAATCCGTTCATCGTCTCAAGTGCCAGAATTTTCAGCAGCAACATGTCCAACGTGCCCTGCACTAGATCCGAAGGTTTGCTCATCTTCATGTCCTCGGTAACCGAGGCTAGCACCTCTGCCTTCCTTAAGCAAGGCGAGGCACTCTTCGGGGCGCGACTGGCAGTTTGCGTTCCTCCAAGTTGCCCTTAACTGGGAGCCGCCATCGTGACCTTTACTCCCGGACCGTCGCCAACCGGAACCAATGGCCGCGACCGGTGTGCCTCAAAGCTGTCACCGGCGACTTACATGCTTGGCGGTCACGCGCTTCGCGCCGCTCTGGCTGTACTCTGGGCCTTCTCGTCACACCGCTGTTCCTGAGCTAGGAACATTGCCTTTCTTTCTTTTCCCGATTTTCTTTGGGCGCACCGCTCCGGTAATTCCTCTTCGCTCCGGCCTACGCGTCTTCTGCTTTGCCGGTTCCGCCCTCAACAACACTGGGTTCCCTCCAACAATGCAGCCGCTAGCCTGCGACTCCACGCCCCCTCGCTCTCTGTCGTGCCCCAAATAAAACGGGGCAGAAAGAAAAGGTAAAAACAAAATGTCTTATCTTAACTCAGTAACTCTCGTAGGATTCGTCGGTGCCGATCCGGAGCAACGTCAAGCGAAAGGCAACGGTTCGAAGTTCACCGTGCTGTCGGTCGCCACGCAGCGCTCGTGGAAGAACGCCGATGATGAGTGGAGTTCCAAAACAGAGTGGCATCGGATAGTGCTTATATGGAATCTGAAGGTTCGTCAATTATTGAGTGAATCTCTTGCTCCGTTGTCACAACCCGGCGCAGGTTCTCCTCGACGGAGGGACAGCGGTTATCGGCGAGTTCGACCGTCCACTTTCCACGGAACTACAGACTCCCTCCAGTCTTGATTTGGTCGATTTTCTCCTGTCGCTATCGAATCGGAACACTGACGGGACCATGTTTCCACGAAGCATTCTTCTGCAGGAGCTCAGCAATAGTAGTTTTGCAGTATTGCTTCCGACTACATCCACAGGTAAAAGTCTTTCACTTTTTTGAAGCTCGCTGTGTTTATTCACGGCGGGGTGTGGGATTTCGTAGCTCTGACCTAACAGGGCCAGATATCGGCTGGGAAATGTCTGCCTAGCGGACCGAATCGGAGGCGTGTTTGCGCAGACCTCTCGCGAAGAGAACAGGGATGGTGTGTGCTTTCACGTACATAGTTTGATGACCGGGAGCGTAAGATGGCCACTTTTGTAAGTAACACCGTAGATTCGTTTCATCCTGACTGCGGGTCGCTGTCCACTTCCCACGGAAGTCTGACAAAAGCTCTTCGGCGGTCAGTCTCTCGCGTGCCAGCTACCGGGTTGGCGTCATACATTCTGACGAGACTACTGTTGCCCTTGGTTCTGCTCGCCTCACTCTCCGTGCCTGTTCAGGCCCAGACCATCGTCGACGGAATCATGATGCCCAAACAAAATCTGTTTACGGGAGCTCTCTATTCCCATGACAGCTGGGATCACTACTGGGAGGGAACTCTCGAACGCACCAACGGAAACATCGGCACGGTAACAACTCAAACTGTCAACTGGTACGCTGATTATGGCATCACCAACCGGCTGAACGTCATTGCCGAAGTGCCGTATGTCTGGACCCACGCAAGCCAGGGCGTACTCCATGACATGAAGGGTTTTCAAGACATCATGCTTGCAGGGAAATACAATTTTCTCGACAGGCCATTTACGAAGCTTGGATCGCTGCGAGCAATTGCTGTCGTGGCAGGGTCAATCCCTCTCACCGACTACACCCCAGACTTCCTGCCGCTTTCGATCGGACCCGCAAGCAAGCGGATCTCTGGACGTTTCACTCTGAACTTCCAGACTCGTCGGGGGTGGTTCCTGAACGGCTCGACGGCCTACACGTGGCGCGACAAGGTGACCCTCGACCGGCCTTATTACTACACCAAGGGACAACTTTTCCTAAGCAACGAGGTAGCGATGCCCGATGTTTTCGATTACTCAACGAGCGCGGGCTACCTGAAGAAGGGTTTGATGGCGATGTTCACCTTTACGCAGCAGCGGACACAGGGAGGGGGCGATATTCGCCGCCAGGACATGCCTTTTGTCTCCAACCGCATGAATTACTCGAATGTAAACGGCTTGCTGATGTACCCGCTTCCGCTGCTTCGGAGTCTGTCGGTTCAGTTCACTTACGCGTACATGATTGATGGCCGCAACGTAGGGCAGTCCACCACACTGACGACCGGCTTGCTGTATACGTTCAACTTTCACAGGGGGCCGACTCAATGAGAATGCGACGGAAAACTTTCCTGAAGTCTGTCATTGGGGCGACAGTCTTCGTATTCGCCTTCTGGGGAGCAAGTTGCAACAAGGACCTCACACCGACCGAAAAGCTCCCTCCACTGACACCTTCGAGCACTGACGCCAACGCTGGTACGTGGCAGATGATCGTATTAACTGGACCAACGCAGATCGCGGTGCCGGCCCCTGCGCCGGTCACGGACTCCGGATATCAGGCGGAACTAGCCTCGATCAAGACCGCGCAGTCGCAGCTCACGGCTGACCAGCGCAAGTCCATCGCTTACTGGAGCAGTGGCGGCGTCCTGCGCTGGAATGAGATCCTGCGCGAGTTGGTCTCTCGCGCCGACTTGCCTCCCGCGCCCACGCCAGGCGGCACCTATCCTGTTCCAGACCCTAATAATCCGTTTGCCGATCCTCAGTTCCCGTTTGGCAATCCACCCTACGCCGTGCGCGCTTACAGCTACGTCGCCGTGGCACAGTATGAGGCTTTGAAAGTGGCGTGGTACTACAAATTCCTGTACAACCGACCTTCGCCTTCGAAGGTCGACAGCGGCATTCAGGCCTTGATGCCTGTCACTGACCTGCCGGCCTATCCCTCGGAGGACGCAGTGGTATCCGGCGTCACTGCCGCGTTACTGCAACTCCTTTTCCCAACTTCTGTGGACGAAATCACGCTGAAGGCTGGAGAGCAACGACAGGCTGCGCTCCTTTCGGGCAGGGCCTCCGCGAGCGACATCGCTGCTGGCTTGGCCTTGGGACAGGCCGTGGCCCAGATATTCGTCGCGCGTGCTGCCTCGGATGGAATGAAGGCTGCGGGCGGCACACCGGCGCAGTGGCAGGCTTTCGCGGACGCGGCTGTGGCGCGCGGTGAGATTCCGTGGAAGAGCCTGGAGATCCCGCCACGTCCTCCGATGCTTCCTTTTTTCTTTAAAGTGAAGACGTGGATGATGACGCCAGCGGACGTCGTCAACGAACGGCCGGGCCCGCCTCCATCAACCTCGTCGCCCCAGATGGCGCAGGAGTTGGCTGAGGTCAAGAACGCAGTTGATAACATAACGCGCGACCAACTCGCTATTGTTTACAAGTGGGCCGACGGGGTCAGCAGTCCCACACCTCCTGGCCATTGGAATTTCATTGCGGCGCCTTATATCAGTAGCGCTCAGTGCAGTGAAGTGCGTGCCGCGCGGGCTTTCGCCTTGCTGAACATGGCAATGCATGACGCCGGAGTCGGGTGCTGGGATGCGAAATATACCTACTTCAATCCACGTCCATCGCAGCTCGACCCAAGTATCAAGACGGTGATCGGTCTTCCGAACTTCCCGTCATACACCTCAGGACATTCAACCTTTTCTGCAGCGGCTTCCGAGGTTTTGTCTTACCTGTTTCCAAGCGGGGCCACCTACTTCGACGCCCAGAAAGAAGAGGCTGCGATTTCCCGGCTGTATGGCGGCATTCACTATCGGTCAGACATCGAAGTTGGCAAGGATCATGGTAAGAGGATAGGCGACTACACGGTGAGATTTGCCCAGCACGATGGCGCGGACCAATGAGCGCAAAGCCTGCAGATAACATACAGTCGTGCGTTTTGGGACTTATGCTGGTCAGCTTAAGATCCAGCATCGGCCAGGAGACAACTACTCGATTGTCGATAAACCGGATGTGATTCGGCCCTGGAGAGAGCCGCCGGACGATCCCGGTCAGCCGTGATCACATTGTTCCCAACTCCTTTGGAAGCTCGTGGTTCTTGACGGTTCCGGCCTAACTTTTCTCCGACGTCCCTGAGCTTGGACATTCCTTTCATTCTTTTCCCGATTTTCTTTGGTCTCACCGCTCGGGTAATTTCTCTCCGCTCCGATCTACGCGTCTTCTGCTTTCACGGCTCCTCGCCAGACAGCATGGGTCCCTCCCATAAAGCAGACGCTAGCCTGCGACTCCACGCCCCCTCGCTCTCTGTCGTGCCCCAAAGAAAACGGGGAAGAAAGAACGGCAAACAAAATGTCTTATCAACTCAGTAACTCTCGCCGGATTCGTCGGTGCCGATCCGGAGCAACGTCAAGCGAAAGGCAACGGTTCGAGCCTCACCGTTCTCTCAGTCGCTACACAGCACTCTTGGAAGAATGTCGATGATGAGTGGAGCTCCAAAACGGAATGGCATCGTGTGGTTCTTATATGGAATCTGAGTCCAATTTCAATATCTTCGTCGCCCTTGGGGGTCAACTCTAAGAATCTTGGGTCCTGTCTCGTCACTCTTGTTGTGTAGCGCTGTTTTCGCACAGAGCGCGATAGGCCATTTGCGGTAAACTAAGCTTTACTTATTATATTAACCATGCTTAAGATATAGCCTCACGTATGGCTCTTGCGTGGGGCTGCGACATTCGGTCCGTGAGGGATTGCTCAAGGACCAGCACAAATCTAGAAAGTAGGCAACTCGCTCATGCCGCGCGCTATTCTCCCAAGTCTTCTTCTGGTGAGTGTTGAGCTATTGTGCCCGTCGACAGGGCTGCCACAAGGTGAAACAACCAGCGCAATCGTCGGACAAGTAACCGATGCCACCACCGCCGCGATTCCCGGCGCGCTGGTGACAATCACAAATCGGGAGATGGGCCTACAGCGAACTGCTAAGACCGACGACGAGGGCCGCTTCAATTTTCCACAATTAAAACCGGGTAGTTATTCTGTCAAAGTGGAAGCGGCTGGCTTCGATCCGCAAAAGAATGACGATGTGCTTTCGGGCCTTGGACAGAAGCAGACGGTCAATTTCGCCCTCAAGGTTGCCAAATCTCAGCTGTCGGTTGAAGTAAGCAGTGAGCCTCCGCTCATCAATCCGGATAACGCAAACACATCCACAAACCTGAACGCGCCCGCGCTGGAGAACCTCCCAAATCCGGGAGGTGATTTAACGTATCCCCTTCAGTTTGCCGCAGGTGCCCTTGTCAACACGGCAGGCAGTGGGAATGATTTTGTGGGCGGTACGAATGGATATGGGAACGTGGAGTTTAACGGCCTGCCCGCCCTCTCAAACGGCTACATCGTCGATGGACTGGAAACAAACGACCCGCTGACGAATCTGAATAGCGGTCTCTCGACAAACCTTGTCCTCGGACTGAACTCGATAGCGGAAGTGACGGTCAACACACTTTCCTACGCTGTCGACCAAGGGCGGTATGGAGCGTCGCAGGTCAACTACATTACAAAGTCCGGTTCAAATCAGTTTCACGGGAATCTATACGAGTTATGGAATGGTTCGAAGTTCAACGCAGCCAACTATTTCACGAATGCCACCCCAGGAAGTCACAAACCGCGCTCGACACTGAATCACTTTGGAGGCAGTGTGGGCGGCCCGATTCTCCACGACAAGCTGTTTTTTTTCTTTGATAGCGAGTGGGTTCGGATTGCGCTACCGATTGTCACGGCCGCTACCGTCCCCACTCCGGCGTTCCAGAGCTATGTGTTGCAGCAACTCCCCTTGGGTGGGACCGATTCCGTCACGGGGTCAGTCTATCAGCCGTCTCCGCAGTCAGTGCCGTTCTATCAGAAGATGTTCTCGCTGTACGGAAACACCAACGGAACGCCTCTCACGGTACTTGGCTGTCCGTTCGATGTGGGCGGAACCGTGCCCTCAATCGCGAACGATGGAAATGGCTGCGCCAATCGGCAGAGCATTTCGCATTCGAGCGCCGATCACGAACAGGTCCAGACGATTCGAATCGATTACAACATCAATGTGAAGAACACCGCATGGTTTCGCTTTCAGACGGACAACGGGCTCCAGGCCGCCTATACCGATCCCATCAACCCCTTGTTCAACGCTCTTTCTCCTCAACCTCTCTACTCTTTTGCAGCGGGATATACGCACGTCTTTTCGCAAAATCTTGTGAACTATTTCAACCCAGCGTTCTCCTGGTATGGAAGCCTGTTTGGTCCCAGTGATTTTCAAAAGACACTCACCGCGTTCCCCGTCGTTCTGCAAGGCAGCGGCGGGAATGCTCCGTTCACCACTCTGGGAGGCCTTGATAACACCTGGGTCCAGGGGAGACGTGCGACCCGGTTCTTCATCAACGACAATCTCGCCTGGAATCATGGCGCGCACGAGCTGCGCTTTGGAACCAATACTCGAATTTTTCGCCTGAACGACTATGACTTCGGGCAGGGAACAGTCCCAACCGTGACTTACAGCACCCTGCCGCAATACATTTATGGAATCGCATCAACGACGACAAAGACTTTCCCCACTTCGGCAAACGAACCCTTTAACTTCCTCAATCTGGATCTTTACGCACAAGACACATGGAAAGTCACCAAGAAGCTGACGTGGACCTTCGGGATACGAGACACTTTGAATTCGAATCCGTTGAATCCGCATCAGCACATCGCTCGTCTGAGAGGCTCCTTCAATTCCATCTCTCATGATGTGAATCAACCTTTGAACGCTGCCATCCAAACCGGTCTCGGTAATGTATTTTCGCCCACTCCCCTCGCGATCCTGCAACCCAGAACAGCGATCGCCTGGCAGTTTGAGCCCAAAACCGTGGTGCGTGCCGGCTTCGGGATTTTCAGTGACATCTTGCCCGGCGCCATCGCCGATGTGGTTGGCGTCAATCCACCCTATGTCAAAACTTTCCAGGGAGGACTTCTTGGAACCGTCGGTGGGACAGCCATTGCGCCGGCAGTGCCTAACAGTGCGGTTGACGCGACCGTAGCCGCGGATCAAACGTTCAGTTCTGGATTTGCCCAGGGTCAACTTTCTTGCGCATCTGCGCAGTCGAACCCTGCAACCTGTCTTCCCCCAGTCGCTATCGCGGCCGTGCCCGATGGAAAACTTCACGCGCCATACTTCATGGAGTGGAGTCTTGGATTGGAACGTCAGCTTGGATCGGCAGCAAGCATCCACGCGCAATACGTTGGCACCCGCGCCGTCAACCAGCCGTATCTCACACAAGTGAACGGCTATCAAACGGTCTGCGAAGGTTGTTTTGCACCGTTTCTCTACATGCAATCTACTGATCGCCGATTCGGCGCGGTAACGCAATTTTCCACGGGTGCGAATAGTCACTACAACGGATTGCAAATCACCGCAATGAAGCGCCTCGGCCACGGCTTCATGGCTCAACTGAACTATACGTGGAGCCGTTGCTTGGACACTGTCTCCAACGGAGGTTTCCTGCAGTTCTCGGCTGGAGGAATCCTGTCTCCCCTCCCCGGAGACCTGGCGCGCGACTATGGTCCCTGTGACTACGACATCCGTCACAATCTCAACGCGCAATACATCTATCAACTCCCGCTCAGGTTCAAAAACCGCTCCCTGGCCTACACGCTCAACGGTTGGCAAGTGTCGGGAACTGCGTTTTGGCACAGCGGAATTCCGTTCTCAGTTCTGAGCACCCCGTACTCTGCCAATGGCAACGGCATTGTGAACGGCAGTGGGCCGCAATTCGCCAGCGTGATTCCTGGTGTCCCGCTCTATGAGCACAAACCGATTCCCGGCGTCACCCAACCGGGCACGCGTCAATGGCTCAACCCAAATGCATTTGTTTCCACTGTGGACCCAAGCACCGGCGCATGTTATGGAGGCGACAGTGCCCGGAGTTGTCAATTCGGCAACCTTGGCCGCAACGCGCTCCGCGGTCCCGATTTTGCCTGGAGCGATTTTTATTTGACGAAATGGTTTTCGCTGACAGAGCGTGTGAAGCTACGTTTCGACACTCAATTCTTCAATGTCTTCAACCATCCGAATTTTGGGCTTCCGAGTATGGTTCTTGCTGGGATTCCGGGAAAGCCCTCTACACAGGCAGGGTTTGGAGCGCTGACGTACACGACGTCTCCACCGACTGGACTGCTCGGTGTCGGGTTGGGCAGTGATAGCACGCCAAGAATGATTGCGTTTCAATTGCGGGTGGAATTCTGATGCGCTGAACACGATGTGCTTGGCGGAGCATGCAGAGATTTCGGGGCTGGCGTGGCATATGTGCTGCACACTTCATTGCGGATAAACGATTGGGTCAACAATGTAGAATAGCGAGGCGATGGATGGCGTGCAGTTCAATTCGCGCACGCTTCTAGCGGCTTTGCTGCTGTGCGTTCTGACCATCGTGAGCGCAATGTCATCTGCGTGTCCTGTCTGCGACCGAATGGACCACGGCTCTTCCCGACACCAGGGTCAACGTGGCCCTGTCCACGACGGTACGGATCCCTGCGATAAAGACAGCTGTTCGTGCTGCGGGTTTCAACTCTTCGCCACGGACCCGCCACCGATTTTCTGCCAGGGCGATTCCTCCACGGCGGGCACGATGTGTGAGCTACTTTCTCCCGCCGAACCTATCTTCGAACTCAACTACCATCCGCGGCCCTGATCTTAGAACTGCGTTCTCGCGTGCATTGACATCTCGGGCGGCACGCCTGCGGTTCCGGACCTCGCGAGCCTGCTCGGATTGACCGCCGACCAGCAAGCGCAGATTGGGTTCTATTGCGGCAATCTGGTGGCGACACCTTTGAGCCCGATCACAACCTGAAATTCTTCGAACTGGGGAACAACACTAGTAAGCATCCCTGCACCCGGCACGGAAAACGACGACAAGAATCCCGCACGTGTCCGCCCTCGCAATCTATTCAACATCGGCGTCGGGACCGACAATCTGTTCCACACCGATCGCGTGCGTTGGACCTTGCGGTTTGAGGCTCTGAACGTTACCAACAAAGTGGCGCTCTTCAATTTTCTGTCCACCTGCTCCGGTACGCATTTCGTCGCACCACGCGCGTACCGGGCGGAGTTGGGTATCGCGTTCTGAGACTTTCTTTCCCTTATCTCCCCAGCTCCGGAGGCTGACTCTGGAGGTCCGTGGTGCTGCC
>JBAVHY010000426.1:0-72987 GCA_049686315.1 Candidatus Acidiferrum sp.
GTCATAGCCCGCTCGTAGTGCATGCGCGTGGGGCCAAGGACTCCCAGTGAACCTTGAGTGTTGTCGTGAGTCGAATAGGGCGCACTGATGAGCGCGATATTTTCGCCGGATTGCGAAATTTCCTTGACGCCAATCTGGACGAATACCGGCTCGGGCGTCTCGATACACGCGTTCAATACGGTGATGAGGCGATGCTTCTCCTCGATCATCGCCAGCAATTCCCCTAATTGCGCCTGATCGGCGAATTCCGGAGCAGTGACTATCTGAGCGGTGCCCTCGACGTATAGTTGCGGCCCTGGCTGCTCCCCCAAGACCGCGGGATCGCAGAGCGACAGTGCTCCACGAGCGATGTTCTCATACCGCTCGCGCTCGTTGGCCAGTTTCTGCAGGAGGTCCGCGCGAATCGCTTCCAGGGTCCAGCCCGAGTAGTGGCGATTGAGGAACTCGGCGATGGCATCGAGTTCCTGTTGTGTGAACAGGCGCGAAGGACGAAGGATTTTGTCGCGGGTGTTTCCGCCCGGAGAAATGAGCACGACCACAACGCGGCCATCGGGAATCAGCCACATGCGCGCATGCTCGAGGACGGTTTTCCTGAGGGGAGGCGAAACCACGATGCCTAAGCCCTTCGATACCTCGGCCAGAACGTGGCCCGCTCGCTCAGTAAATTCCGCGGGGCTGGAGCCGCCGGCCATTTCCCGGTTGATCCACTCGCGGTCTTCGATGGTTAGGGTTGCCTGGGAAGCGATTTCCTGCGCAAAGAAGCGATAGGCGGCAGCCGTCGGTACGCGCCCCGCCGAGGTGTGGGGCTGGTAAAGGTAGCCGCCATCTTCGAGGTCGGCCATCACGCTTCGAATGGTGGCCGTGCTCAGGGGCTCCTCGTACCGCTGGGAGATTAGGCGCGAGGATACCGGTTCACCGGTTTCGATGTACGTGCGGACGATGTCGGCCAGAACCTGGCGGTTGCGGCGTTCCTGAAGCTCCGGATAGCGCACAGCGGCACACCTCAGCGGGTGCTAACCCTTATTTTAAGAACCCTGTCAACCCACGTCAAAGCAGATCCTCGAGAACCAGTGCGTCCAGTTTGGGCACCCGATGAAATGCAGAGTCATTGCTCAAAAAGCCGGAAATCCCACAATAAATTGCCGTGGCTGCTTCAATCGCGTCCGGAGTCTTCAATCGCCATTCAGCACGAATCCGCGCCGCGGCATCAGTGATGTCGAGGTTTGGCGCCACCCACTCCAAATTGGGAAATCGTGAGAAGAGGGCGAAGCAATTATCGACTCGCTGTTTGTCCCTATCGCGATACGGCTTAACCAGCAATTCCGTCATCGTGATCGTGGAGGTAACGCCGAAATGGTCTGGGGTTTCGAGCCAGGCAAAGATGGCACGCGTCAGAGGCAGATACTTCGGATGAGCTTCCAGTTGGTAGACAAATACGGATGTGTCGAGGGCCACCTTGTCGTGCCGGACAAGAAACCTCTCCAACCGCTCTATTCCCAACTTTCGCGTTCCTTCTTCAGGTAGCCAGGGCCGTATTTTCCTCGTGCGAGGCCACGGGTAGCCTTCTCGAACGACTTCGGTTTCGGCAATACAATCAGATGTCCGCCCCGGAGCACGACCAGAAGCTTATCTCCGGGCTTAAGGCCTAGAGCCCTGCGGACGTCACGTGGGATGACGATCTGGTTTTTAGAAGAGAGAGTCGCTTCAGCCATGCTTTACATTCTAGCACAAAGTAAAGCGTTCAAAATCAGTTTCTCCTCAGTTCATCAGAGAGAAACAATGCGCTGCTAGTCTCTTTCTAAACGCGGTGAAGAATCGGTCCTGCCGATTGCCTTTATCGAGACGTCATTTCGAAGGCTGGTAGTTTTCCACAGGAGTTGTCTTGGCCCCGTAGGCTACTTGTGTTAGAAATGGCGCCAGAGTTTATTCGAGCGTTACCACCTGAATGAGTTTCGGCCGGTAGCGCGTATCGGTCCCCCTTTTTCAGGTGTGCCCTTCCAAACCCCGGAAGGCGAGGAAATTACGTGCTCCGCGCGAGGGTTATAAGACTGCTCAAGGAGGAATTCTGATGAGCCTGTTTAGAAACAGATGGCATTTTCCTTTTCGCTGCTTGTTGGCATTGTGTTTAGGGTTGTTTTTAACCACTGGTGGTCACGCGCAGTCGACCACCGACGGCGCCATCGGCGGAGTGGTTACGGATCCATCGGGCGCGATTGTGCCCGGCGCGAGCGTGAAGACCACAAATCTGGGAACTTCCCGGACGGCCACGGCCACAACCGACGGGGCCGGGCGCTACGTGATCGGGCACTTGCAGCCTGGGAGTTATACCGTTGAGATCACGGCCAAGGGATTTGGGGGCTTTCAGGCCAGCCTCATCACGGTTGAGGTGGGACGCGTCACAACCGTGGACGCGGCACTTGGCGTTGAAGCGCAAAGGGAAACGGTGGTAGCGACGGCGGAAGCGCCGGTGATGGTCACAGACCGCGCGGATTTTTCCACCAACATCAATACCACGACCATCGAGAACCTGCCGATCAACGGGAGGCGCTGGTCGTTCTTTGCGCTGAGCACTCCCGGCGCCGTGCCGGACGGAGGATTCGGACTGGTGAGCTTCCGTGGAATTTCCGGACTGTTGAACAACAATACCGTGGATGGCGCGGACAACAACCAGGCGTTTTTCAGCGAAGAACGCGGGCGCACACGAATCAGCTATTCCACCAGTGAAGCGTCGGTCCAGGAATTCCAGATCAATACCTCGAACTACTCGGCGGAATACGGGCGCGCGGCGGGCGGGGTGGTCAACGCGGTCACGAAGAGCGGCACGAACCAGTACCACGGACAGGCTTTCTGGTACTTGCGCAGCAGCGACTGGGGAGCGATCAACCCGTTCTCCTTCAAGAGGGTAAATTTCAATGGCACGTTGACGAACGTGCCCTTCCTGGCGGAGGACAAGCGGCATCAATTTGGCGGTGGAATCGGCGGCCCAATCATTAAGGGCAAACTATTTTTCTTCTTTAGCGCGGACCAGCAAATGCGGCCATTCCCGGCAAGTGCGAATTCGGGCACGCCGAACGCCATTTTTGCGCCGTTGAGCACTTCGGAGGCTGCCTCTCTGAGCAGCCGTGGGATCTCCCCGACATCCGCCAATGTGAACAACGCGCTCGCGCTGCTGACAAACCTGACGGGAAACGTCCCGAGGCGCGGCGACCAGCTTATCCTGTTGCCAAAAATTGATTGGAACATCAATGCGAAGAACCACGCTTCGTTTACGTACAACCGGCTACGCTGGAATTCGCCGTCGGGGATCCAAAGCGCAGCGGTAGTGAGCCGCGGGGTGGAAAGCTTCGGGAACGACTACGTGAAGAATGATTGGGGGATAGGAAGGTTGACCACCACGATTTCGAACAACATGACCAACGAACTGCGTTACCAGTACGGGCGAGACTTTGAGTACGAGAACGGGCAGTCTTCAATTCAGGGCGAACCGGTTTCCGCGCTGGGCGTATCCGCGCAGGTTTCTGTAGGCGGGGTCGGAGGGTTCACGTTTGGCATGCCCAACTTCCTGAACCGCCCGGCGTTCCCCGACGAACGGCGGAACCAAGTGGCGGACACGGTGGCGTGGAGCCACAACACGCATATGATCAAGTTCGGATTCGACTTCAACCACGTGCACGATACAGACAACAACCTGTTCGAGCAATTTGGGGCTTACTCGTATAACTCGCGCGTGGACTACATCAGCGACTACGTAGCCGCCGCCAGCGGGAGCGCAACGGCATTTTGTGGAACGGCCGCCGCGCCGCTGCCGTGCTATGCCAACTTCGCGCAGGGCTTCGGCGCTCCGGGATTCCAATTCGCGACGAATGACCTGGCATTCTTTGCGCAGGACGATTGGCGCATTCGACCGCGGCTAACGTTGAACCTGGGGCTGCGCTGGGATACGGAGTTCTTCCCTTCGCCACAGATTCCGAATTCGGCGTTGCCGAGCACGAATTCATTTCCTTCGGATCGGTCCGACTTCGGCCCGCGTCTCGGGTTTGCGTGGGACATCACCGGAGGCGGAAAGACGGTGGTGAGGGGCGGGTACGGGATTTTCTATGGCCGGATCATCAATTCGACGATTTTCAGCGCGATCAGCAGCACGGGTATAGCGGGAGGGCAGAGCACGGTGTTCCTGTTGCCCGGACAGGCAGGCGCGCCCACATACCCGGCGGTAATTGGTTCGGGTAATGCCCCACCCTCGCTGAACGTGGTGCAGTTTGCGCCGGACACCAAGTTGCCGATGATCCATGAATATGACGCGGAGTTGGAACGGCAAATCGCGACAAATACCGTGGTCACGGTTTCATATGTGGGCAGCACGGGACGCCGCTTGCCCCGATTTGTGGACACCAACCTGGCGGCGCCAACACTGGAGACAACCTACACGGTGACGACACCGGGGTCGGGCACGGTCACCAGCCCGTTCGTCAAAGACGCGTTCATCGGGCAAAATTTTACCGTTCCATTTTTTGGCGTGCCGAAGACGAACACGGGAACAAAGCGGCCCAACACGGCTTATGGAGCGATCACCAACATCTCCGACTCCGTGGATTCGAGCTACAACGCGCTGGTGGTTGGAGTGAACCGGAGGTTTTACAAGGGTTTTCAGATCCAATCATCCTACACTTATGCGCACTCGTCGGACTTTGGGCAGAGCTCCCAGACTTTTACAGCCACCAACAATGTGCTGAACCCGTTTAACCTTTCGGCGGAATCGGGCAGGTCCAACTTCGATATCCGGCATAGATTCACATTTGGAGGGGTTTGGACGCCGGACTTATACAAAGGGGAAAACACGGCCGGAAAGCAACTGCTGAACGGCTATACGATCTCGCCTCTAATAACCATTTCATCCGGAGCGCCATTTACGCCTCTGCTCCAGGGTAACGCGCCATCGCAAACTGTGGGTGGGGTAAGCTACGTGGCGGTGACGGGCGGGACGGGAGTCCTGGCTTCCGGAGGCTCGAACCGTACGCCGTTCCTTGCCAACAATGCATTCCAGATGCCGCGCACAGCGATAGTGGATCTGCGTCTGGAGAAGGCATTTACTTTGCCGGAAAAGATGAAGCTCACGTTGCTGGGCGACGCTTTCAACCTTTTCAACCATACCAACTTCACCTCGGTGGATACGCAGATGTACAGCATCGTCACCAGCGGCGGTGCACCGTGCTCGACGGCGTCCCCGTGCCTGAGCTTCAACCCGCACTTTGGAGTGCCCACGCAGTCGAGCAATTCGCTGATCGGACAACGGCAAATACAGGTTGGGATCCGCCTGGACTTTTAGGCGCGAGGGCTGCCTGGCGATCGGGACTAAATTCTCTAGCGCGCAGCGGTTTTGGTTTGCTCCGCTAAGGCGGCCTTTGCGCCTTCGGTCAGCAGGCGAGCTTCGTTTACTTTCTTCAGTGTGTAGGTGGGCGCGTGAACGCCCCAAGAACCATCCTTCTGGACGACGTTGAGGATGTCCTGGGCCTGGTTCGCCATGACCTGAATTTCGGCTTTTCGAGCCTTGGGAAGCCGTGACTTGGGAATTTGCGCGGTAATGTCCGACAAGGCGGCCTTGACCGCGGTCATACCGTCTTTTACAGGCGTCTCCCAAGCCATGATCTTGTCATAGATCATTCGCTGATTGATGAACTGGAGATCCTTTGGCTGCGCCGACTGCGCGCCGCTGTGGCACCCGCCGCCTTCAATCACGGCCCAAGTGATGGGTACTATGAGGCACTTGTTCCGTAGCGTTGACGATTGTAATCGTGCCGTCCAAAGTGCCGGGTTGGCGATGTGATCATGCGTATAGAGATTAGGGAGGGGACAATTCGTTTCTCTGGCTCAGGGATCCCAGCATTCTCAATCGGTCAGAAATACGAACTGGAAAAGGTAGCCCTGCGCTTAAATCAACGCCCTTAGGTTTTGAGACTCCTGCGAGTAGCCGATTTCAACAACGTCCAGCTAAAGACGGTTTCCGCGTTAGATCGGGAGTTGAGAACATCAGTGGGATAGCTTCTCCGTGCCGGTAATTCTCACGGATTCGTCGCTGGTGTTTTCGGCGATGGTAAGGGAGTTTTTTCCAGAATCGTATAATCCGGGGGAATCTCGAACAACGATGAGGCTGGTTCCACCCTTTGAATGTTCTTCAACTCCGTCACTTCTCGTCCAACGTCCTGTACGACTTGCAATACCAGTGCCTGCAGGTCTGCAGCACACCACTGGTCGTTGGTCTTCTTCGGTATCTCGCGTCCGCTTGCGTTCATGCTTCTCTCGTATTTGCGCCGCTTACCTTCCGCGTCAAACCCTTCAATTGTCATCGTTGTAACCCTCTCGGCCTGGAAGGGGTTTCCCGCGACTAGTCCCACGGATACAAATCCCACCGAGCCACTGTTGCATTGCGCTAGAGCGCGGTCAGTTCCGCACAACACAATCAGCAATGCTCCTATCAGCACCGGAATTGTTCGCACGCGCATGGGACATGCCCCCCGTAAGAACAACTCATCAATCTCACCGAGAATCGCATTGTTTAACATGAGATTTCCATACAAAATGCTGGGCTGTTTTTCTAGCAGCACGATGCCCGCATTTTAAGCACGGGCCTGATTAGTCGGCGAACCGTCCAGGTGGGTGCTATGAGCCACTTGTGCCGTAACGTTGATGCTGGTAATCGTGCCGTCCAAAGCGTCAGGATCGCGATGTGATCATGCTGACGGATGCTTCAGTATATCCGCCAAAGCATGCATGCGAGTCGAGTCAACTGGATTTTTCGCCGTGGTGGCGCTTTTTTCCAACGATGGGGCCATACCTTTCAATTTCGCCAGATTAGTTTTGCTCATGTGGGAAGTCTCGGCGCTTTGGATGGCCTTCAGCAGAGCCGCGATTCGGTCAGGCGGCAAAGCCTGTGAGCGGGACAACTGGTCCAGGTACGCCTTGGCCACGACCAGCTTTGCAGGCCAGGCGATTTTTTGCTGGTTCTGCACATTCAGGTCAGCCATGCGAACCGCCTTTGCGGCGTCAATTTCGTTCTGGGTCAGAAACTTGGTGGGCGTCAGTTCAAAGACGTCCAGGCCGCGCGCAATCTCCGAACCGTAAATGTGGCCGTTGTACCAATAGGCCGACCATTCGCCGCCCAGCACGAGTATCTTCGGGTCAATCGGCCCGCGGTCGAAGTAGGCAATCTCGAATGGTTGCGCCGCGTCGGTGAAGTCCATAACGGAGATGCCGCCTTGATACCAAGCCTGCACTTCGATATCGCGGCCGGGAACGGGAATCAGCGAGCCGTTGTGCGCCACACAGTTCTCCGTGTCGGACTGCGCAGCGGGCAGCTTGTAATAGCTCGCCATGCTCAGCTTGTCGTCCTTCAGGCGGAAGATCGCATCCGCGCCCCACTTGTTCGGGTCGTTGGGACGGCACCGCGCACCCAGTCCGCCGCCCCACTCGTCGGTAAATATAACTTTGGTGCCATCGTTCGAGAACGAAGCCGAATGCCAGTAGGAGTAGTTCGGATCGTTCACCGCATCGAGGCGTTTAGGATTAACCGGATCTTTGATGTCGAGCAGAATTCCATTTCCAGAGCACGCGCCCGCTGCCAACCCAATCGCCGAGTACACGGTGATGTCGTGGCACTGGTTCGTGTCCGCCGGCTTCTCCTGGCCTTTGTCATGGCTGCCGCCATTGTTCAGGCCGTTCAGCGCGCCCGTTCGTGGGTCAATAAACACCCGAGGGCTGGACACCACCTTCGCGTCCTGCGGCGCAGCCACAGGTACCTTGATCACATCGATACGAAACAGCGCCGTATTCGGGTCCTTGTCCGGCTTCTCACCCGAGCACCCGGCTAGTTCTTCCGCTTGACGCACAAACGATGTACCGGACACGTAGATATAAACGTTGTCCTTGTCATTCGGATCCAACACCAGCGTATGCGTATGCGATCCGCGGCACGTCTGCACGGCTGCGACTTGCTTCGGGTTCTTGATGTCTGAAATGTCGAAGATCCTGACGCCGCGGAAACGGTCTTTTTGCGCTACCGGCAAGCGACGTTTCTTTTCCTCCCCTGTTGGTGGCGGGGGCTCCGGCGGAAAACCCTCGGTGCCGCAATCCAGGCGTCCATTCGGCATCTCCACCGACATGAACAGCAGGTTCTTATACACCGACACATCACCCTGGCCGCCCGGGCACACCAGCGAAGTCAGCAACGTGGTGTTCGCCGGATTGGCGATGTCATAAATATTCACGCCATAAAAATTTCCCTGGAACAGATGATTGCCCTGGAACGCAAAATCGGAGTTCGCGAAAGCCAGTTGGGCGATCGGCAATTGCAGTTCCTTCGGCATCTTCATCATTGAGCCTACGCCGAGCTGGCGCAGCGTCTTCTGCACCTTTGGATCATCGGGGTCAGTGGCTCCGAGTTGAAACGCGCCTGGCTTCTTCAGAAGCATAAGGTGCTTAATGCCCATCGAGGCTTCGCCCGCGTCATACAGTCCCGGGGTCAGCTTGGCGCGCGGATCGTTTGCATCCGATCCGGTCATCCCCGGCGGTAGGGGCGCAGCCGGCAGCACAGCAAACGGATTCTCATCCTCCTCGGGCGCCTTCTCGGGGGCCTTTTCTGGCGCGTTTGCGGGTTCCTGCGCGGCCGGCGGTGTAGCAGGCGTCGGCGCAGGTGCCTGCGCTTGCGCGTGCAAACGGCTCACAACCGAACAGCAAACAATCAGCGCCACCGCCACACAAAGAGCAACACTGGGCATTCGCTTCATGGTTTCTCCTCTAATGGCTTTTTCTCCAACATACTGTGCATAATCTTTATCTCCGCTCGTTGCGTGTTGTCCACATCGGTGGCGAAGTTAAACACGTCCGCATCCTGTCCGGCGCCCGCGGTGTCAAACAAATCCTTCACCATGATCAACGCGCCATCGTGGTGCTGTATCATTCCCGTCAAAAATAAGGTGTCGAACTCCGCGCGCTTTGCCTTCCGCAGCGCAGCCATCTGCTCCGGCGTAAGCATGCCGGGCATGAGAGCCATGGCATGGTTTGACGTATCCATGCCGGATATTGACGGCATCGCCATGGAAATCGGCTCTCCGCGAGCCCCCAGCCAAAGCTGCATAAACTTTATTTCGCTCGACTGCGAGCTGCTGATTTTCGCCCCAAGCGACCGCAGATCCTTGTTCTCCGTATGCGAAGCAATCAGTGCCGTCATTTCCACGGCTTGGGCATGATGCATGATCATGCCCTGCATGAATTCCACATCCGCTTGTGATCGCGGTGGCAGCGTGCCCTTGGTTGATGGCGGCAGGGTCCTGCTGGGCTTACCCGGCGCACCCGGCTGCACCACAACAGGCGCGGCGGGATCAGGGTGCTGTGCGCCCGCAGGGGAGAAGAAGAAAGCAGCGCTCGCGGCGAGAAGCGTGCTGCACCGCACCGCAGATCCTCTTGCTGAGTGGGACTTGCGCTTGCGGCGAAAAGGGTAAAGCTTGCACTTGGGTGCACAGCTAGACATTTGACCAGCCTGAGTTTTTTGTACCAGTCCGAGTTTCTGCACCAGTTTCAACGAGAGAGTTTATATCACGTGACGAACCGATCGGTCCGGCTTTTTATGCCAACTGGAGGGCGAGTTTTCAGCAGTTTGTACCCCAAGGCGCGAGGAAGGAGAAGGGAAGGCAAGAAACTCCAAGAAGGGAGAGGGCTGAGAGTTGGAGGCGCGGGGTGGAATCGAACCGCCGATATGGGTTTTGCAGACCCATGCCTTACCACTTGGCTACCGCGCCGCCGTTGTACAACGTAGTCTAACTACAACTCATCTCATAAACCTTCGTACTGAATCGTTTTGAGCCCTCAGGGGCTAAGCCCAGGTTTTTCGGGCCCTTTCGGCACGGCTGAAGCCACGCCCTCCCCGATGGCAATCTATGAGACAAGGAGACAACTTCCAGATAGTGAGAGCAAGGAGTGCTTCGTTGCACCTTTCCATCCTGCACACATCGCAAACGCGACTCAGGCGCTCTGGCACGCCACCGCCGGAGGAGGGGCGGCGTTCAGGTTGACGATGGGTGCTCCTACCAAATTGCCCCACTCGGTCCACGAGCCGTCGTAGTTGCGGACCTTGTCATAGCCGAGCAGGTATTTCAGGACAAACCAGGTGTGGGAGCTGCGTTCGCCTATGCGGCAGTAGGCGATGGTTTCGTCGGCACCACAGATGCCCTTGGAGTCGTAAAGCTGTTTCAGCTGGTCGTAGGACCTGAAGGTGCCGTCATCGTTGGCGGCCTGCGACCACGGAACATTTACCGCGCCGGGGATGTGTCCCGCGCGCAGCGCTGTCTCTGAAAGGCCCGGAGGGGCGAGAATTTTGCCGGTGAACTCGTCCACGGAGCGCACGTCGACAAGGTCGCTGCGGCGGCGCTTGTTTTGAATCCCCACGATTTCTTCCTTGCGGGCGCGGATTGATTCGTCGGCATAGGCGGCGCGGTATGTCGCGAGCTTAACGACCGCCGGATCGGTGGTGAGCGGCAGTCCTTCAGCAACCCACTTTTTGCGGCCGCCGTTGACCAGGCGCACATCCTTGTGGCCGTAATATTTCAACTGCCAGAAGGCGTAGGCGGCGAACCAGTTGTTGTTGTCGCCGTAGAGGAGGATGGTGGTGTCGTTGGTGATGCCCGATTGACCGAGAAGACGCTCGAGTTCGGATTTCTCGATGAGGTCGCGGCGAATAGGATCCTGGAGTTGGGTTTGCCAGTTCCAGGCGACGGCGCCGGGGATGTGCCCCTTATCGTAGGCGGTGGTATCCACATCCACCTCGACAAGGCGAAGGTCCGGGGCATTCAGGTTTTGTGCCACCCAATCGGTTGTAACCAGAACTTCGGGATGCTTGTATGCAGACATTGTTGCTCCTTTCTGAAGCGCATTACGTTTTTCAGAGCCATAAAAACGAAAAACCCATCGGCCAGTGTCTCTGGCGATGGGTTGTGAACTTCAATGCGGCTAAACTTTTTTGCTAGTGGTTCAGCCTCCCCACACCAGAAGACTCTTGCGCACAACACATGCAACAGCAACATGCGTGGGAGGTCTTGTATGAGTTGACGAACATGAGGAAAGGTTACGATTTCGGCGGGGCTCAGGGCAAATCTAAATTTTTGATGCATGGAATCGAGAACCTCATGGGGGGAGAAGTTGCTAGACCGCTAAGGAGTCTGTGTGAAAACTGCAAAAAGAGGCCCTCAGCGGCGCTTCGCGCCCTGGACTGAAGCCCAGGGTCTACACAGCCGGATTGGTTTTACGACGGTGCCGGCATAGCTGAAGCCATGCCCTGACGAAAAACGCGAGTACTCACCCAAACTCTGATATGGAATGACCTGTCAAGTGCAATCTCCTGTTTTTCTTTCTCTTTCTTCCTCTCTTCCCCTGTGGTCCTTCCTTGTGAGGCAGCGGAAGTCGCGGTCGAGGCGGCTATTGCGACGGTTGATCACTCTGATATTCGCGGGTCGAAACCGCATAATCGTGATCCGTCGGGAGCTGCCTCGGACTAAGGGCGCGGGTTCGGTCCGCAGACCTACCGCATAGAGTTTTCGAGGATTCTCCTTTCCATGCGCCTCTCGACCGCTACCCACGCTGCCTCCCAGGAAATTCTTGTTGCAGAAAAGCCTCACCTCATGCCGCCCGCTGTTCGGTCTCTTTCTGCGCAGCCTCGACTTTTACCCCAATAGCCCAGATAAAACCCATTAGCTCGCGTCCGATCGCGGTCACAACCTTCCCCTTTTCCTTGCCCCGTGCCGTCAGCTTCCGATAACGCATATGCAACCGATGCTGCGCTTTCCAGGCGATCTCTCGCACTTCTTCGCTGACCAACTCTTGCCGCTTGCGTAAACTCGCTCCTACGTTTGGCCGGTGGCGGTACGCCCAGGCGGCCTCCACGACCACCCGCCGTAAGTGCGCATTCCCCGTCTTGGTGATGCCCCCTCGCCGGGTACTTTGTCCACTGGAATGTTCCCTCGCGACGATCCCGCCGTAGCCCATCAACTGCCGAGCCCGCGTGAATCGCGCTACTTCTCCCAGTTCCGCCACGATCGTCACCGCCGCTACTTGAGCAATTCCCCGCAGCGCTTGCAATGCCTCGATTACTGCGCGCATCTTCGGTGGTGTCGACTTCACCGCTTCTTCGATGGCCTGGTCCAGTCGTGCGATGCGGGTCTCCGCGTGCTCCACCTCATGTAAATAATCCAGTAAGGTGGCTTCTTGCGCCGGCTGCTCGAAGTGCACTTCCTGTTTCACCCATGCCAGGTAGTTCAAGGTCCAGGCCTTCACCCCGCTCGCCGGCCGCCGCCCATGCCGCAACAGGAACTTGCTCAGGCGGTGTTTCGCCCGCAACTGGTCTTTCTTAGCCGCCTCCCGGGCTCGCACCAGATCTCGCAAGGCCTCATGGGCCGCGTCCGGTACCCACACCGCGGTCAACTCTCCGGCCCGATAATTCCGCGCCAGCTTCAGCGCATCCCGCCGATCGGTCTTCACCCGCTCTCCCGATTTCACCGGTACCAGCGTGGGCGCCACCACTTCGCACTTTGCTCCCAGTGCCGTCAGTTGCCAGTACACCACATACCCGGTGGGGCCCGCTTCATAACAGCACCGCAGTTGCTCTACCGGTCCGAGCTTCTTAACCAGCTTCCGAATCGACTCCTCCCGATTGGGAATCACCCCAAGCGATCTCACCTCCCCCTCCTGCTCCGCAACCGCCACTGCAATCGTTTCGGCATGGACATCCAAACCAACAAATTTTATTCTTTTCATCGACCGGCTCCTTCGCTTGTGGCTCTGTACTGCTTGTCTTCCGATTCGCAGCATAACCCACGACTGCGAATCGGAGCCGGTCATTCCATTAGGACTAAGGTAGGGCAGTTTTTGCTTGAGCAGCGAGGAGCGGGAACAAAAAAGAAACCAAAAAGAAATGAAAGATTGTGGAGTGAGATCGTAAGGGCCCACCCTTTCTTAAAAGCGAGAAAGGGTGCTGCACCGGGTGGGGCACCCCTACGAAGAGAAAATGCAAACGCTGGATTTAGAAGAAGCGTGTGCGGACGCGATCCGGGAGATTGGCGAGGTCGACCAGCGTCAGGAAGTCGATGGTCTTGAATTCGCGGTCAATCGCGGGTGGGCCGCAAATGCGGCCGGAAATTTCGAGGTAGGCGCGGAAGAGCCGGGGAGGCCGCGAGACTTCGACGGGAGCGCCTGTAGCCTGGCAGTTGTAGCCTGGTTGCGGCATGGTGCGCAGGGCGGGCTCGACCAGGTACTTGGCCTTAAGGGAGTCGTACATGGCTATGCCAAAGTTTTCGTCCTGGGAGGAAATGGAGCTGCAGCCGAGCAAGTAACGAGCGTCGTTGCGCGTAGCGTAGATGGCAATGCCTTTCCAAAGGGCATGCAGGACCATGATGTTGCGAAAGTCGACGTGAACGCAGGCGCGGCCAAGCTCAAGCATCTCTCTGCGAATCGGCTCGTACACGGAGAAGTCAAAGATTTGATTGCCGTAGTAGCCGAGATTCCTGCGCGCCACTTCGCCGGTTTGCAGGCGATAAGTGCCGACAAGATTGCCCGATTCGAGGTCGCGAACCATAAGATGATCGCAGAAGGAGTCGAAGGGATCGATGTCGAGTCCGGAGCGCTCGGAGGTAGACAAGCCTTCGCCGAGTTCCAGGTTGAAGACGGAGTAGCGCAGGCGCTGGCACTCGACCAAGTCCTCGTGCGACTGCCCCAGGCTGACACGGAACAGCGAGGTTTCAGTTAGAAGCGGATCGGCGGTTAGCGTCTTCACTGGTGACCTCTGGCTGAAGCGAGTTTCCCTTGGCCCTAGTTACAAGAATGTTTCATCCAGGTCATTTTCGTGTGTGCGCAGTTACCAATACGGAACATTGCCTTGCGTCCATGCCCAATCTTACTGAGAACAACACCGAAAGGGAAGGTAGAGCGCAGGAGCGGTTTCCGGGAAATGCAACTAGGGAGAGAGTTGCTTTCCAAAGAGCGAGAAGAGAACGCCCTTGGAACACCGCTAGCATGCGGGAATCGTGGACCAGGCATGTGCCGTGGACCCGCGAACGATGAGCTCCGGTTTTACTACGATTTCCCTGGGGTAATCGGTTCGGCGGGGAGAATTGATGCGCGAGAGAAGCGTTTCGGCGGCAATTACACCCATCTGGCGAAGGGGTTGGCGGACCGTGGTAAGACCGGGATTCTGGAAAGCGGCGCTTTGGATGTCATCAAAACCGACAACGGAGACGTCCTCAGGAACGCGCTTGCCGGATTCACGGAGGGCCTGAATGGCCCCAATGGCGGAAATATCGTTAAAGGCGAAAACCGCGGTGAATGGTTCCCCGCGATCGAGCAACTTGCGCGTGACCCCGTAACCCACCTCGGGAGAAGGCGAGTCACTGTTGAGTTGCACGGTCAATTCCTCATGGATCACGATGCCAAGCTGTTTTGCGACCACGTGAAGGGCGCGCCAGCGAACTTCGGTGTCGGAACTGAAATCCTGGCCTTTGATGAGAGCGATTCTGGAGTGAGATAATTTCTGTAGGTGTTCCAAGGCCAGATGGGCGGCAAGATTGTGGTCGAGAACAATGTTCGTCACGCCAGGCACATGACGATGGCCAGAAATGGCGACAGCAGGGATCTGGCAAGGTTCCGTCAAGACCGTATCCACGGCGATGAGGCCTTCGACGGCGCGCTGCTGCAGAAGCGAGGGATATTCCTCAATCAGGTCGGCACGGTGGCGGTGGCTGACTACAAAATAAAAATAGCCTTCCTGCAGTAGATGATCTTCTATCCCGGAAAGCACCAGAGCCGCATAACCTTCGCTGACTTCGGGTACGACCACCCCGATGGTGAAGCTGCGCTTCTGGCGCAAGGAACGGGCCATGAGGTTGGGGCGGTAGTTCAATTCTCGGGCGGCTTTTCGGACCCGCTCCTGTGTGGCAGGAGGAATGGATTTGGCACCCGGCGAACGGTTAATCACCAGGGAGACGGTGGCGGAAGATAAGCCGAGATGCTGGGCAAGCTCCTTCAGGCTGAGAGAGGTTGCGCCTTCCGCCCGGCCATTGCCCGGCTGGTTTCTTTTGGGCCTAATCATGGAAGTTGCTTGCGCGTAGTCTGGCACAAGCCAGGCTCGGGAGCAAGGCTGAGGGCAGAAGAAAAGAACCGAAAGGCGCTGGAGACTGGCAACGGAATATGATAGATTTGCCCAGATAAATCGATTTATTGCCAGGTCGCTCCGGATGGGAGTATGACTCACGTGTTGCCTCGATTCCTTCGCCGCTTTCTTCTGCTGAGTGCATTTGCATTCCTGATCTTGCCGCACGCGCAGGCACAGGAAGCGGCGGGTCCGCCGCCATTTCGCGGATTACCGGTAAGGTCAACGCTTGCGAATCCGGCGGTTGAAAGCAAAGTAGAAGCGCTATTGAAGCAGATGACGTTGGAGGAGAAGGTTGGCCAGTTGGTGCAATACTCGGTTGGCACGCCGACCGGACCTGGTACGGGGCGCGGCGACTATGCAGAGATGGTCGCGAAGGGCCAGGTGGGGTCGGTCTACAATCTGAAAGATGTGCGTGAGGCGAATCTGTATCAGCATATCGCGGTCGAGAAATCACGATTGCACATTCCCTTATTGATTGGCCTGGATGTCATTCATGGGTACAGGACGGAATTCCCGGTTCCGCTAGGACTCGCGTCCACCTGGGACGCAAAACTCGTTGAGAAAGCGGCTCGTCTTGCAGCCCAGGAAGCTTCTGCCGTGGGGGTGCGGTGGACCTTTTCTCCGATGGTAGATATCGCGCGTGATCCGCGCTGGGGGCGCATCATCGAAGGAGCTGGGGAAGATCCATATCTCGGAAGCGTAATGGCGCGTGCCTATGTGCGGGGATACCAAGGGACGAGCCTCAGCGAACCAGACAGCATTATTGCATGTGTGAAGCACTACGCGGGTTATGGAGCAGCGGAAGGCGGGCGCGACTACAACACCACGGAAATTTCCGAGCACACTTTGCGCGAAGTATATTTGCCACCCTTCCACGCTGCCCTCGACGAAGGCGCCGGCTCGATTATGAGCGCGTTCAACACACTCAACGGCGTGCCGGCAAGCGCCAACCCGTTCACATTAACGCAAATTCTAAGGAAAGAATGGCAATTCCCGGGGCTGGTGGTCAGTGACTGGACTTCCATCAGAGAATTGATCGCTCACGGCATCGCCAATGACGGTGAAACGGCGGCATGGAAGGCCTTCTCCGCGGGCGTTGACATGGACATGGAGAGCAATCTGTATCACGCGCACATGCTGGACTTGGTGAAGCGCGGGAAGATCTCCGAGGCGCGGATCGACGAAGCGGTCCGGCGGGTGCTTCGCGTGAAGTTCGCTGCCGGCCTGTTCGAGAATCCCTACACCGACGAGGCGCGAGAGAATCATGGCCCGCTTGCGAAGGAAAATCTGGAGCTGGCGCGAACTGCGGCGGAACGTTCTTTCGTGCTGTTGAGAAATGAGGTTGTTGGGCAACGGCATCTGTTGCCGCTGAAGGAGGAAGCTAAGACCGTGGCGCTGATTGGGCCGTTCGCGGATGACGCGGGAGAGATGCTGGGCTCCTGGGGGGCGCACGGCGATCCGAAGGATGTGGTCACGCTGAAAAGCGCCCTGACGCAAAGACTGGGAGCGGAGCGCGTGAAATATGCAAAAGGCGGTGAAATCCAGGCCGCGACGGAAGAGCAGATCAATGCCGCGGTGGCCACGGCTCGTTCGGCGGATGTGGCAATCCTCGCGCTGGGCGAAGAGGCCCCCACAATGACCGCGGAAGCAGGTTCGCGAGCGCATCTGGATCTGCCGGGAAGGCAAGAAGAGCTGCTGGAAAAAGTGGCAGCCACGGGAAAACCTGTGATTCTGGTGCTGTTCAGCGGCAGACCACTAACACTCACATGGGCCTTTGAGCATGTCCCTGCGGTAATAGCGGCATGGTTTCCCGGCGTGCAGGCAGGGCCCGCCTTGGTGCGCACTTTGTATGGAGAATCGGTGCCCAGCGGAAGGCTGGTAGTCAGTTGGCCGCATTGGGTGGGGCAAATTCCCGTGTACTACAACGCGCTCAATACGGGACGTCCCGCCGGCAATGAGTATCCCACCGATCCACCGAGACTGGGGGATAGCCGATTTGTTTCCCGATATGTGGACGAACAGAATGCGCCACAATTTTTCTTTGGCCACGGCTTGTCTTACACTGAGTTTCGCTATTCGGCGCCGGAAATCAGCACCAAAAAGCTGAGCGCCAAAGAGTTGAATGAAGATCTTCACCTTGAACAGACGGATGAAAAACCAGTGATCACGGTGAGCGCGAAGGTCACAAATTCCGGGACGGTAAGCGCGGAGGAAGTTGTGCAACTGTACGTTCGGCTAAGGGGCACAAGCGTCGCGGAGCCCGTGCGAGCACTCAAGGCGTTTGAACGCGTCACGCTCGCGCCGGGCGAAAGCAAGAAAGTCGTCTTCTCCCTTGGCCCGGAGGCCTTCGCCCTGTGGGACATTCACAATGAGCGCAAAGCAGAGCCCTGCCAAGCCAGCATTTGGGTGAGTCCTGATGCCGGACGTGGCCAGCCGATTGAGGTGGAAGTTACCGAATAGACGGGGTTTGGCCATGAGCACACTGCGGGGAAGCAGAAGGGAATTGCTGCGATGGTGCGGGCAGGCTTTGGCAGTCGCTCCGTTCGTGTCGCTCGTTAGTTGCGGCCAAAACAAGACGCTCTCGCCGCCGATCCCGGAAGGAAATCCTTATACCGGGACGGATGATCAATTACTCGATGAGATCCAGCGGGGCAGCTTCCAGTTTTTCTGGAATGAAACCAATCCCACCACCGGCCAGGTGAAAGACCGCGCCTTCCTGAATGGCAACGATACCCGCACGATGTCCAGTATCGCCGCAACCGGATTTGGGCTGACAGCGTTGTGCATCGGCGATTCCCGCGGTTACGCCAAAACGCTGGACATCACCAACCGCGTGCGCAATACGCTGCAATTTCTGCTGCAACAGATGCCGAATGTACGCGGTTTCTTTTATCACTTTGTGGACATGAACACGGGGCAGCGATGGGCGCAGTGCGAGCTTTCCTCCATTGACACTTCGCTGTTGTTGTGCGGCGTGTTAACTGCCCGCCAATACTTTCAGGACGCGGAGATTCAGGACCTGGCTACGAAAATTTATAACCGGGTGGAATGGCCGTGGATGCTGAATGGCGGAACAACGTTTTCCATGGGCTGGACCCCGGAATCCGGGTTTCTGAACGCGCGTTGGGAGCATTACTGCGAACTGATGATGATCTACCTTCTGGGAATTGGTTCGCCGACGAACCCCGTCTCCCCTGATTCCTGGAACGCTTGGACGCGCCCGACTATTACGTACCAGGGGCTCACCTACATTTCCGGGAACGACCCGATCTTCACGCACCAGTATTCTCAGGCATGGTTCGATTTTCGGAACAAAAAGGATGCCTTCGCCAATTATTTCGATAATTCCGTGACCGCTACGAAGGCGCATAAACTCTTCTGTCTTTCCTTGAAATCGCAATTCGGCGATTATTCCGATGACCTGTGGGGCATTTCCGCATCGGATTATGTGAAGGGCTACACGGCGTGGGGCGGTCCTCCGCCTCAGGGCCCGATCGATGGCAGCATTATCCCCTGTGCGACGGGCGGCTCCCTACCGTTTCTTTATGCCGACTGCATTCGTGTGCTGCGCAATATCCGCGGCAAGTACGCGGCGAAATGCTGGGGAGTCTATAGCTACGTGGATGCGTTCAATCCCCTCTCGGGCTGGTACGATACCGATGTGCTGGGAATTGACCTGGGCATAACGATGGTGATGTCGGAGAATTACCGCACCGGCCTGGTATGGAACACGTTCATGAAAAACAGCGAAGCGCAGACGGCCATGAAGAAGGTTGGATTCCTGCAGGTCTAAGCAATTTATGCGCAGGCTGCTAATCCTACTGGGCATGGTTCTGATGCCGGCCCTGGAGCAGAACACGCCATCGCCTCCCCCACAGAAGTCGCCAACGGAATGCACCATCCGGTTCGAAGAAATTGCCGCTAAAGCCGGCCTCCACTACCTGACCGCAAATGGGAACACAGAAAACAAGAATCAGCCGCAAACAATGGTGGCCGGAGTAGCTCTGTTCGACTATGACGGGGACGGCTATCTGGATGTGTATTTGGTGGGAGGCGCGGCGATTCCATCGTTGCAGAAAGAGACACCAGCCTATTGGAATCGGCTCTTCCACAACAATCATGATGGCACGTTCACAGACGTAACGGAGAAGGCTGGTCTCGCCGGGGCGGGATACGGCAGCGGCGTGGCGGTGGGGGATTACGACAATGATGGATGGCCGGATGTGTTTCTGGCTAACGTGACCGGCAACCAGCTATTCCACAACAACGGAGACGGAACATTTACGGACGTAACGGCGAAGGCGGGTGTGGCCGGCGCAAAAATGGATGGGAAAAAGATGTGGTCGGCGGGCGCGGGCTGGTTTGACTACAACAACGACGGACTGTTGGATCTATTCGTGGTGAATTATTGCAAATGGGATGTGAATAAAGATCCGTACTGCAGGGTGAAAGAAGGTGTGCGCGCCTACTGTCACCCGAAGCACTATACCCCAACGCACAACACGCTCTATCGCAACAACGGAGATGGTACGTTCACGGATGTTTCGGTGGAAACAGGGATCGCGCAGCAGTTGGGTAAAGGCATGAGCGTGACGTTTGCCGATTACGATGGCGATGGTTATCTGGATGCGTTTGTGGCTAACGATACGACCCAGAACTTTCTTTTCCACAACCTGAAAGGCAGGAAATTTGAAGAGGTGGCTTTGCCCGCGGGGGTTGGGTATGCCCCCGATGGAACCGCTCGCTCCGGCATGGGATCCGATTTCCGCGACGTGAACAACGACGGCTTGCCGGACATTTGGCACACAGCTGTCGAGCGCGAGGGTTTTCCTCTGTTCCTCAATGGTGGCAAGGGGGAGTTTGATGACCGGACCGCCGCGAGCGGGTTGAAAGGGACCATGGACATGTCTGGTTGGGGCAACGGGATTGTGGATTTTGATAACGATGGGTGGAAGGACCTGTTCGTGGCGCGCGCCAACGTGATGGACAATATCAGCGAACAGAACGCGGCGCGGCGTTATCCGGAACCCAATACGATTTTCCGGAATGAGGGGAAGGGGAAGTTTGCGGACGTCAGCGCAACCGCAGGGCCGGATTTCCAGTTGGAAGCTCCGCATCGGGGAGTGGCCTTCGGGGATCTGGATAACGATGGACGCATGGACATGGTGGTGTCGGTGCTGAATGGACCCGCCAAGGTGATCCATAACATTTCTGAGAACCAGAACCACTGGATTCTCCTGAAGCTCGTGGGGACGAAGAGCAACCGCATGGGGATTGGGGCGCAGATCCACATCACCACCGAAGACGGAGCATCGCAGTGGAACGAGGCCACGACAGCGGTGGGCTACGCATCGTCCAGCGACCCTCGCGTGCACTTTGGTTTGGGGAAGAATGGACGCATCAAGCAGGTGGAAATCCGCTGGCCAAGCGGCATCAAGCAAATTCTGCAGGATGTTGCCGCCGACCGCATTCTGACGATCGAGGAGCCGCGGAATTAGCTGAGGAGAGAAGATGCGAACAATGAAGCGATGTTCAGGGGCTGCGATCTTGTTGCTGGTTAGTTTCGGAGTCATGTTCGGGCAAAGCCGGGAATCGCTGAGCAAGTTGATTGAGCCACGCGAGTACGTGCAGAAACGCGCCTCAAGTTACGACCGCTCTGGCGGAAACGCGGATTTTCGGCCGATCCCGCCGGGTGAGACGCTGACGATTGTGGATGAAGCGGGGCCGGGCATCATCACGCACGTTTGGTTCACTTTGTCTTCGGACGAGGCCTACCACCTGAAGAAACTCGTGCTGCGGATGTATTGGGATGGAGAGTCAACGCCGAGCGTCGAAGCGCCCCTTGGGGATTTCTTCGGACTGGGTTTGGGCGAGTATACCGTGTTTGAGGCGGCCCCGTTATCCGTGGCGCCGAACCATGCGCTGAACTGCTTTTTTCCGATGCCGTTCCAGAAGCACGCGCGGATCACGGTGACGAATATGGGGCAACGGATTGCCAATGCATTTTATTTCAATGTCGATTATCAGGCTTACAGCAAACTTCTTTCGGCGGATACGTTGTATTTCCACGCGCAATACCGGCAGGCTTCGCCAAACAAGGGTTTCTCCGGCGCATGGAAGGACAACGGCGACCCGCGAGTGAATGACCAGAAGAATTTGATGGGCGAGGGGAATTACGTGTGGCTGGAAGCTACGGGGCGGGGACATTTTGTGGGCGTGACCATGTCCGTGCTACAGAACCAGGATTATTGGTGGGGCGAAGGCGACGATATGTTCTTTATCGACGGCGCGAAAGAGCCCTCGATTACCGGGACCGGCTCGGAGGATTATTTTCTCGGAGCTTACGATTTCGGCGGAAAGCCCTTTTCGTATGCGTTTTATGGAGCGCCCGTGGTCGGAGCGGAACGCGCGGGGAGCGGCAGCAGCGTGTACCGGTTTCACCTCGATTCGCCCATCCCATTTACAAAATCGCTGAAGGCGACAATCGAACACGGGCACGCGAACACACGCTCGGACAATTATTTTTCGGTTGCCTATTGGTATCAGACGGAGCCGCATGCCGCGTTTCCGGCATTGCCGCCGGCGGAAGAGCGATTGCCGCGCTTGCATCCGGTTGGCGGGCCGGGAAACGGAAGAGTTGTCAGTAGTCAGTTTTAAGTATTCAGTCTTCTAGGGAAGAGCCCCACGTAGAAGGGGTAAATTACAGTTTTGCTTCGAGTTCGGCCCAGCGGGCGTAGAGGTTATCAATCGCCTTCTGGGCCGCTTCCATTTCCAGAGAGACGGTACGAAGCCGCGCGCCATCGCTCATAACCGCGGGATCGAGAAGGGAATCGTGCCTGGCCTGAAGCTGTTTTTCCGCGTCAGCGATGCGCTGCTCGATGGTTTCCAACTCGCGTGTCTCCTTGTAGGAGAGCTTCTTTTTTGTGGGTGTGGCAGAAGGCAAGGGTGAGGAGTGGTGGGCGGCGGGCTGCGACGCTACCGGCATTTTGCTTTTCGCCGCCGCGAGTTGCGCGCTCTGCCAGGCTTCCCACTGCGGATAATCGGCGAAGCGTTCGGCGTGACCGAGGCCATCGAGACCCAGCACAACGGTGGAAACGCGATCCAGCATGTAGCGATCGTGGGTGACCAGCACCAAAGCGCCGCGATATTCCAGCAGGCTTTCTTCCAAAATCTCCAGCGTGGGGATGTCGAGATCATTGGTAGGCTCGTCCAGAAGAAGAACGTCGGCGGGCTGAAGCATCAACTGCGCGATCAGTACGCGGGCGCGCTCGCCGCCGGAGAGGCGGCCGACCGGTTGATTCAGTTGCTCGCCGGTGAAAAGGAAGCGTGCCGCCCACGCGGCAACATGGATGACGCGTTCCTGATAAATGACAGAGTCGGAATCGGGTGCCAGTGCGCGGCGAAGCGTGATGTCCGGCTCAAGCGAGCGGTTCTGGTCGAAATAAACGATGCGCAAGGAATCGGCACGGCGCAGTTTGCCGCGCGTGGGCTTGATCTCGTCCTTGAGGATGCGCAGGAGAGTGGTCTTGCCGCTGCCATTGGGCCCGACGAGCCCAACGCGCATGCCGGAGGTAACGATGAAGTGGATGTGGTCGAAAAGAGTGCGATCTTCAAACGAGTAGCCAACATCGTCGAGCGTGATGAGCTGCTTGGTCTTGCGGTCGGAGGAAGAGAAGTCGATTTGAGCGCTGGTGGTGCGCGTGCGCGCGTTAAGGTCTGCCAGTTCGCCAATAAGTTGGTGGGCCTTGTCGATGCGCGCCTTGGATTTTGTGGTGCGGGCTTTAGGGCCGCGGCGGAGCCATTCGATTTCCGTATGCACGCGATTCTCCAGGGCGGCTTGGCGATTGCGCTGCGCGTGAAGATAGTCCTCTTTTGCTTCGAGGAAAGCGCTGTAGTTCCCGGAGACGCGCAACGAGCCGTTCTCGTACGCCGGATTGATTTCGACGATTTCATTGGCGATGTTTTCGAGGAAATAGCGGTCGTGGCTGACGACAACGCAGGCGAAGGAGGCCGTCAGGAGAACGTTTTCGAGCCATTCGATGCCTGCAAGATCGAGGTGATTTGTCGGCTCATCCAGGAGCAGTACGTCCGGCTTGCAGATCAGGGATTCCACGATGGCCAGGCGTTTGCGCCATCCGCCCGAGAGCGTGGCGGCGGGGGTGTCGAGATCGGTGAAGCCAGCGCGGCCGAGAATCGCTGCAACCCGGGCGAGGCGATCCTCCACCGGCACATTGGCTTCGTCCAAAGCTCTGCCAAGAACGGAGCGAACGCTTTCACCGGGAGCGAATTCAGAAATCTGGCGAACCAGGCTCAGGTGCGTGCCCTTGCGAGTAGCCAAATCGCCGCTATCCGGATGGATGCCGCCACCCAGAATCTCCAGCAGCGTGGACTTGCCCGAACCGTTGGGGCCGATCACGCCGATGCGCTCGCCTTCCGAGACCATGAAAGAGAGATTTTGAAAGAGTGGAGAAACGCCAAACCTCTTGGCAAGACCTTGAGCGCTGATGATGGGTGGCAAGTGGCTTGATGTTCCCTTGAAAGTGGATACATTTAGGATAGCAGCAGGGGTGGCACCGGGGCGAACAGAGACGTGCATCGAAACTGTGCGGATAGGCTCAGGAAGGTGCCTTGCCGTAGGAGGCACTGGTCATCCACCCGAACGAGTTTGCTGGCTCCTGACTTCCGCCCTGTCGCCCCAACAACCCTCGACAGCCTCCTCTTGCCATCTAAAATGGTATATGCCATTCTAAATGGTATGACAATCAAAATGGATGAGGCCGGCCGAATCGTTCTACCCAAGCCCGTACGGGAGCGGTTCCACCTTCGAGGGGGCTCGGAGCTCGAGCTTGAGGAGCGTTCGGACGGCTTGACTCTAAGGCCTATCGAACAACGATCTTCCATGGTCCAAGAGAAAGGGATCTGGGTTCACCTAGGCAAGGTGCCTCGCGGCCTCAATTGGGACAGTGTTGTTGAGGCGATACGAGACGAGAGGATTAAGGACGCTTCAGGGATATGAGGGTGTATCTTGACACAGCCGTTCTAGTGGCAGCGTCTGTGGCTGATCATCCCCATCACAGTCAATCCTTGGCGACTCTGCAGATGGTTCGCAAGAAAGCGATGACCGGGTATATCAGTGGCCATGGTCTTTCTGAGGTCTATGCGGTTCTGACGCGCACTCCCTTTACGCCGCCAATTTATCCGATGGAGGCATGGAAACTACTCTCAATGAATGTGCTCCCCTATTTTCAAATCGTGACTCTGACGTCAGGGATGTATCGGAAGACGATACAAGAATGTGCGGACCGTGGGTGGATCGGGGGACGAATCTACGACGCTCTTCACCTGTGCTGCGCGAGGAAAGCAGCCTGCGATCGAATCTACACTTTCAACGTCCGCCATTTCCAACAGTTGGCGCCGGATTTGGTTGACCGCATCGGCACCCCTTAGAGATTTCTTGATTGCGGATGTAATCCCGAAGCGTCTGTTCCTATAGCGGGCTAAGCGCCTGTACTTTACTCCTTGAATCTCGCCGCACAAGGTAAACCAGAAGTAAATCCCGAACGGAGTCGAGCCGCTGCACTTTTCGGCGTTCTTGAAAAACCCGCATAATCATCGGGGAGATTGGTGGACGTGACAGGGTTCGAACCTGCGACCTCGTCGTTGCGAACGACGCGCTCTCCCAGCTGAGCTACACGCCCACGAGTAGCATTACCAATTTTAGCAGAGGACTCACCAAGATGCCAAAAGATGCCAAACGAGCGCCGCAAGTACGCTTGTTCTTGAAGAGCAAATTGCGGCGGCAGATCAGGGTTGATTGAAACCTGAGTTGCCGACCGAGCCGTTGCGCTGGGCAATGATTTTGCGCGCGTTTTCGTAAAGGGCGCGAGCTTGCGGGATGGCCTCCACAGCCTTCTGCACCTGCGGGTCAGCTTCGAGAAGAACCTTGAAGCCTTCCTGGGTGCCGTAGTTGGACATGAAGACTTCCTGCTTGATCTTGCGCTTCACCCAATCCAGGTTTTCGGTAAAATCGGGCTCGGTGTAGCGAATGTTGTGCTTGGTCAGGTAGTCGCGGAATTCCTTCACGACCTTATCGTCGACCTCAAAGTTGTGGGTGATGACGGGTTTGGTGCCCAGGAAATGCCGGATAAAGCTGCCCACGCCCTGCTCCGCGGGGAAGAAGACGTCGTTGCGGAACATCTCTTCCTGGAACTTGGAGAGCTTGGTAGCTTCGACCACGATGTCCGGCGTGATACCACCGCCGCCGGTGACTTGGCGGCCACTATCGGTCTGGCGAATCTCCGTCGGATGGTCGGGAACTTTGCGCTCATAGTGGTATTGGTAAAGCGAAATGGACTTGTAATCGCGTTGAATAAGGCGGCCGCTGGGAGTGTAGTAGCGCGCGGTAGTGAGGGCGAGCCCGGTATTCTCCGCAAGTGGTGTGACCGTTTGCACCAGGCCCTTGCCGAACGTGGTTTCGCCAACCACCATGCCGCGGTCGTGGTCCTGAACCGCTCCCGTGACAATTTCGGCTGCGGAAGCGGAGTTATTGTTGACCAGAATGACGAGCGGAACGGTCACGCCCTGATTGCCCCGAATGGCGTAGAAACGGCGCTCCGGGGCGTTGCGGCCGTGATAGGAGACGATGAGCTGGTTCTTTTCCAGGAACATGTCGCCGACGGCGACGGCTTCATTCAGGAGGCCGCCGGGATTGCCGCGCATGTCGAGGATAAGGCCGTCCAGGGAGTTGGCGCCCAGCATCTTGAGTGCGTCGGCAATTTCGCGGTCCGTGGTTTCGTTGAATTGGGAAAGGCGGACGTAGCCGACTCCGGGCTTCAGCATGAAGGCGATATCCACCGAATGGCGAGGGATTTCGTCGCGCGTGACGGTGAAAAGAAGCGGGTCAGGATAACCTTCGCGGCTGACCAGAATCTTGACCGTGGTTCCCTTAGGACCCTTCAGCATGTCGGCTACTTCGGTAGTGGTCAGGCCCTCGGTGGCCTTGTCATCGACCTTGACGATGACATCACCGGGGCGCAGGCCGGCGTTATAAGCAGGGGCGCCGACATACGGTGCCACGACAACCGTGTGGGTTTCGCGCGGCGCGACGATCATGCCCACGCCATAATATTTGCCACGCTGATCCTCGCGCAGGAGCGCAAACTGGCGGGAGTCGAAGAAATTGGAGTGCGGGTCCAGCATGCGGAGCATGCCAGGAATGGCGCCCTGGTAGACAGTTTTATCCACGTCGACGGGTTCGGCATAGTTCGCCTGCACCACGTCAAGGACTCGCGTGAAGTCGCGGACGGAGGACTGGAAGTCATCCGTAGAAGAGGTAGTGGCGCGGACTGAGGGGCCGTAAATGCCGCCCAGGACCGCGGAAATACCTAGGACTACGATGACTAAGACTAATCCACGTCGTTCTGGATTCATTTTTACCCCCCGCCGATCGCCTAGAGTACTAGCATAACATGCATAACGCCAACTGTCGTTTGACACTGATGCGTACCCTTTCTATGATGCACAGAGGGTACCTCTCGAGCAACTAAGGACGTCAAAGAGCAGCATGCTAAGTGTCCCGCACATGATCGTGGTTTTCCTGGTGGTCCTGGTGGTATTTGGGCCCCAAAAGCTCCCGGAATTGGCCCGGAGCTTCGGGAAACTGATGGCCGAATTCCGGAAAGCCTCGAACGACTTCAAAGGCGCGTTCGAAGAGGAGATGAGGGACCTGGAGCGGCAGGCGCGCGTCGCCGAATTGCGAAAGCAGACGGCGGAAGCTAATGCCGCGGCCGATGCTGCGCTGAAAAATACAACACCCCCGGTTACTCTTGCCACTTCCTCCGAGACGCCAGCCTTGACCAGCGAGGAAACCCCCGTGACCAGCTCTGCTCCCGAGACGGTCCCCCGCTTGGACGCAGAAAACATGGAAACGGAAGCTAAAACGGCGGTTGAGCCCCCAGCGGAAAACCCTCCCACTCATGACCAACAGCAGCCAGCCTGATAACTCACTTGCAGCCCGGATGGAGGCATCCGGGGGCCAGATGACGTTTTTCGAGCATCTGTCCGAACTGCGAAAGCGAATCATCAACTCGTTGTATGCCATCGGGGTTGGCGCGTTCGTTGGGGTGTACCTCTCGCAAAGATTCATCGGCATCATCACGAAACCAATGCTCAAGGCTCTAAAGGATGCAGGGCTGGAGCAAAAGCTGATTTACACGCATCCGGCGGGTTACCTGAACATGGTGATCACGCTTGGCGTGTATATGGGGATTGTGCTGGCTTCGCCAATCGTGCTCTATCAGATTTGGCTCTTTGTGGCCCCGGCCCTGTACAAGCACGAGCGCAGCGCGGTGACCGGGTTTTTGTTTTCCACTGTATTCCTGTTTTTGTCTGGCATCGCGTTTGGCTATTTTGTGACCCTGCCATACGTCTTGCGGTTCCTGGTGAGCTTTAAGGGTCCCGTGGTCCCGATGATCAGCATCAATGAGTATTTTGATTTGATCCTGATGATCTTGTTGGGGCTGGGCCTGGTGTTCGAGCTGCCGATCCTGATTTTCTTTTTGTCCCTGTTTGGCATCGTAACGCCCAAGTTTTTGTGGGATAACTTCCGCTACGCCATTGCCATCATTGCCGTGGTGGCGGCGATCATCACGCCTACTCCCGACGCCCAGACGATGCTGATCTTCATGATGCCTATGGTGCTGTTGTATTTCATAGGGATTGCCGTGTCCGCCTTAGTCGTTCGCAAGAAGAAAAAGCGCCTGGCGGCAGAAAGCGCGGGCCCTTCGGCATGACAATTCCATCGGACCGTTCTCGCCTGGTATTGAGCCTGGCAGTCTGCACCGTGCTTCTGGCGCCCGGATGTAAATCCAGCAAACCGGCGCCCGCGGAGCCGCCCTTCATGAGCGCGGTGGCGGGTAGCGCGCCAGCTCCTGGAGATGAAGCGCCGCCTGCCGAAAAGACTGGTGGATTCGATGGAAAACGTGCCTACGATCAGGTGGCGAAGCAGGTGAGCTTTGGGCCGCGCCCTCCTGGCTCTGCGGCGATCGCGAAATTACAGGAGTATCTGTTGACCCAGCTGAAGTCGTACGGCTGCGCAGTGGAAACGGATTCGTTTTCGGCGGACACGCCCGACGGTCGCGTGCCGATGAAGAACATCCTGGTGAAAATTCCCGGTGAAAAACAGGGCATCATCCTGCTTGGGACACACTACGACACCAAGAAGCTGGACAATTTCGTTGGCGCGGACGATGCGGGGTCATCCACGGGAGTGATGCTGGAATTGGCGCGACTGCTCTGCAAGCAGCCACCGGGGAAGTATGCGGTGTGGATTGCGTTTTTTGACGCGGAGGAAGCGTTCAACGCCGTGTGGCAGGACCCGGACCACACTTACGGCAGCCGGCAGATGGCGGCGAGATTTGCGGCGAGCGGCGATTTAACCAAAATCAAGGCGTTCATACTGGCGGATCTTGTTGGGGGCCGCACTCCACACTTTCGGCGCGATCCTGAATCCACAAAGTGGGTTGTGGATTTTGTGTGGGCGGTCGCCGCGAAGCTGGGTTATTCGGATGTTTTCGTGAATGAAGTTAGCGGACCTGGAGGAGACGACCATTTCTCGTTTACCTCGCGGAATGTTCCGTCCGTGGATATCATCGATCTCGATCCCACGGAAGTGCCTTACTGGCACACGCCCCAGGACACCATGGACAAGATCAGCCCGAAAACGTTGGCGATTGTGGGCCACACGATCCTTGAGTCCGTCCACGAATTGCAGAAGAAGTAGGACAGTTCGTAGTCTGGAGCTGGTAGTCGGGAGTACCTTGGACCGCGCTCTTGCTGCCCTTGGACTACAAACTACCGACCACAAACTACTGACTGCTGACTTCAAACTCCCGACCCACAACAATCGTTTACTTCTCGAAGGTAACTTCGTGGCCTTTGGAAACTTCCGAGTGTTTCTGGAACTTTTCATCGTCACGGTAGGGGAAATCGGAGCGGTAGTGGCTGCCACGGCTTTCTTCTCGAGCCAAGGCGGAGCGGGCGATCAGCTGGCCTAAGGCGTGCAGGTTGCGGAGTTCGTGTTCATGGCGGCTATCTTTTCCGGCCCGGGGAATTTTCAACGCGGCCAGTGTCTGGATAGCGGTCTTTAATTCCTTTCCGCTGCGCAGAATGCCAACCTGCTTCCACATCAATTCCTGCAGTTCTTCGAGCGCGCCGGGAGGGTTCGCTTTGGCCTTCGGCTTGTCCGCGTCCTTCTCGGAATTGTTCCAGGATTTGGGAGCGGGTGAGCCCGGCAAGTGGGCCTGCGTTTTCTTTGAGCCCGGCGCGTCCTTGAGCATGGCGGTCCCGGCGCGCGCTCCGAAAACCAGTCCTTCGAGCAGTGAATTGCTTGCCAAGCGATTCGCGCCGTGGACGCCGGTCGCGCCCGTTTCTCCCGCGGCATAGAGGCCGGGAATCGAGGTGTGTCCCCAAAGGTCGGTTTTGACGCCGCCCATCATGAAGTGCGCCGCGGGGCTGACGGGAGCAAGATCGCTGGCGAGATCGAGGCCGTAGCTGAGGCAAGTAGAGTAAATGCGCGGGAAACGTTTTTCGAGGAAGTCTTTGGGCTTAGAAGTCATGTCGAGATAGACATGCTGGCTGTTGGTGCGGTGCATCTCGCTGGTGATGGCGCGGGCCACGACATCGCGGGGTGCAAGTTCCTGCGCCTCGTGATAGCGCTTCATAAAGCGTTCGAGGTCGATGTTGCGAAGAATGCCGCCTTCGCCGCGAAGTGCTTCGCTGAGCAGAAACCGCGGCGCGCCCTTGACCGCCAGTGCGGTGGGGTGGAACTGCACGAATTCCATATCGGAGAGAATGGCGCCTGCTTCGTAGGCAATGGCCATGCCATCGCCTGTGGCCACTTCGGGGTTGGTGGTTTCGCGGTAAAGTTGGCCGAGGCCGCCAGTCGCCAGAAGGACGGCACCCGCGCGGATTTCGTGCAGCGAACCGTCATTTTCGTCGATGAACTGAACGCCAACGGCTCGGCCGCTCTCGCTAAGCAGTCGCGTTGTGAACGCATGCGGGCGAAGATGCAGATGCGGAATGGTGTGTGCGCGCGCTAGAAGGGCGCGGCTGATTTCGCGGCCCGTGGAGTCGCCGTGGGCGTGCAGAATGCGCGAGCGGCTGTGCGCGGCCTCGCGGGTGAACGCGAGTTTTGTGCCGGCGCGGTCGAATTCGGTGCCCCACTCGATCAATTGCGTGATGTATTTGGGCCCCTCTTCCACCAGCAGCGTCACGGTTTCGGCGCGGCAAAGACCGTCGCCGGCATTGATTGTGTCCTGCTCGTGGAGGCCGATTTCATCCTCGTCGCTAAGCGCTACGGCAATTCCCCCTTGCGCATAGGCGGTAGCGGATTCGCTCAGGTAGGACTTGGCGAGAACCAGGACGCTGCCCGCCTGGCTCAACTCGATCGCTGCTCGCACGCCAGCGACACCGGAGCCGACAACAGCGTAATCGACGTGATAAACCTTTTGGGAAAGGGTCATGAAGAGCCTTCTTCAGACGCACGAGTATGGTAGCACGAAGGTTTTCGCGCCAGCATTTTCCCGCCCCGTTCCGGGAGCGTAAGCCTTCCGATTGTAGCGCCGGCATCTCGCCGGCTTCGCGCTTTTCTCATGGCCTCGCTTGTGTAGGGACCGCCTTCCAAGGAACTCTGCTGGTGATGCAGTTGGTTATGCGGCCTTGGGTTCGATGGGGACGAGTTGGTAGCCCAGCTGTTTGGCTTGCCGTTTGAGCTTTATTTCCAATCGCTGCTCTCTGCGGGCGTCTCTGGTAGCCCAGATGGATTCGTCGTATTCGAGCTGGTTTTTGACCATGGTGTAAAAAATCACCGCGATCTTGTGTGCGGTTGCCGTGGTGGCGGCTCGGGGGCCCAGCTTGGCTTTCATTCGGCGCAAGTAGTGGCCCAAAGGGGTGGGGCTATGATGGAGGGAAAAGGCTGCCAAGCGAAAGAGATGGCCGGCGCGATTTTTCACCGTTCGAACTCCTCGCCACAGCAGTTTCCCACCGCTGATGTCGTTGTCCGGACAGAGTGCCAGCCAGGAAACAAAGTGTGCTGCGGTGGGCCATTTGGACATGTCTCGGCCGACCTCACTGAACAGCGGCAAGGCATTTTCCTGTAAGCCAGGGATCTGCGTCACATCCACCCCGAAGAGCTTGTAGGTTTCCGTTCGCAGATTGAATCTGGGATTAGGATCCCCGTGCTTCTTTCTCCTTTTGTTTCCACCACGATTTCGCTTCCGATCGGGTGGCAAGGGTTTTTCCTCTGGGTCCCTGCGCGGCTCGAATAGGGGCAGCAGCTTCTCGATTTCCAGATCACAACCCACGATCAGCTGCTGATAGGTCCGATACAATTCGCGCGATTGTTTGAGCGTGAACAGAAGCTCTGGCCGCCAGTTGCCCACCAAGGATTTGCGGATCGTCTCCTCTTGGACTTTGATGTGGGGATCCCGCAGCTTGGCTAACTCTGCGGCGTCCCGTTGCCCAGCCAGGATGGCGTCCACAATGGCCAGCCCGGTCACCCCGGTAATGTCACTGATCACATGGTGGATTTGCAGGTTCATTTGCGTCAACGCTTTGTGCATGTGCTGCACGTGTTGACTGGCGGCCATGACCAGTTCACTGCGGTGCCGCAGCACGGTCCGAACGGCGCAAATGTTCTCCTCAGGTCGAAACGCAGCGCGCAGTAATCCAACCGAGTGCAGGAATTGCAGCCATTGGCACTCATGCCAGTCGGTGCGGCGTCCCGGTACGTTCTTCATGTGACGCGCATTCACTAAACAAGGACGGATTCCACGTTGCTCAAGAATCTCGATGAGTGGAATCCAATACACCCCCGTGGATTCCATGGCCACGGTGGTCACCCCGCACTGCAAGAGCCAATCGGCTAAACGCTCGAGATCTTCGGTGAAGGTTGCGAACACCTGCACGGGATGCTCGTCTCGTCCGGGCGGTACGGCCACAAACATTTCTCGTGCGCCAACGTCGATACCGGCCGCGTTGGGCTCTAACACTGGGCGGTCACCCAAACACATCCCCTTGTTTCCTCTCCTGCGTTTGGATTTTGTCTTGCTCGACTGCACATGGTCTTCCTGTGGAATGTCCATCGTTGCTCGCTTTCTGAGCTACAAGCAACGGCCAAGTTGTGCCAGCGAAGATACTCTTCCAAACGGAATCAGCTAGGTGTCCCCAGCTGTTAACCACTGCTTTGTGCACGGAACTTGGAACCACCCTTCTGATCGGTGTTGTAAAGCACACCACTGCTTAAACGGCTTACTTCCGTTGCGTGTTGCTCGACCACAGAATGCAAGCATCGCTCCGTCGAGCCAAGTTCCTTTCCGCTTTGCCCCGGCCACTCGCCGGGCCCCCTCCTTCTGAGGCGGTCCGCCAACTCAACCGCACCTCACCCCGCTATGTCGGTGCCGACTCTATAGCCTTCGGTCAACAATTTGCGTTCCGGGCCGTAGACGCCGTTCTCGGCGGCAGTGGCGGTCCCTTCATTCGCCAACACGTTCGATGAAGCCGGCTTGCCGCAGGTTCAGCGGGTGCCAGCTTGTGCTACATTGGAAGAATCCATCCAGAGCGATGAAACCCACTGATTCACACATCATTCGCGTTCGCGCCGCTGCGGGAGATTATTCCGTAGTGTGCTGGCGCGGGCTGCTTCGGAACACGTCGAGGGAAATCGCGCAGCTGGGGAAGTTTTCTAGCATTCACATTTTGACGTCTGCGCAAGTTTGGCGTGCCCTTGGTGAAAAGGTTCGGCGGGAAATGTCCGCGCGAGGGGCTGCTCAGGTGCACCAGTTCGATGACGCGGAAGCCGCGAAAAATCTGAAGACCGTGGAAGCGATTGCGCGAAAACTGGTGCGAGCGGGTGCCGACCGGAAATCTCTGTTGATTGCGGTGGGTGGCGGAGTCGTTGGCGATGTGGTTGGTTTTGTGGCCGCTTCCTACTTGCGCGGGGTGGTGTTGGTGCAGGTGCCGACGACCTTGGTGGCGCAGGTGGATAGCGCGGTTGGGGGAAAGACCGGAGTAAACCTGCCAGAAGGGAAGAACCTGGTGGGAGCGTTTTACCCGCCGGCCCTTGTGCTGGTTGATCCTGATGTGCTGGCCAGCTTGCCCGCCAGAGAATTTCGCAGCGGACTGGCCGAGGTGATCAAGTACGGCGTAATTGCGGACGCCAAATTGTTTGCGTTTCTAGAGCAGAATATGGATCTGATCTTGAAACGGGATAGTCAGGTGCTCGAATATGCCATTCGGCGATCCATCCAGATCAAAGCGGAGGTCGTCAGCCGCGATGAAAGGGAATCCGGGCTGCGTGAGATTCTGAATTACGGTCATACGTTTGCGCACGCGTTTGAGGCCGTCACGCACTATAGGAAATATCGGCATGGGGAAGCGGTAGCGTGGGGGATGATGTGCGCGGCGCTGCTGGGCCATGAAACGGGGAAAACGCCGGCGAACGATGTGGCACGGGTCGTCGCGTTGGTTAGGCGCATCGGGCCGCTACCGAGTTGGCCGGGAGTCCCACCTCCAAAGCTTTTTGCCGCCATGCGCGCGGATAAGAAGTCGAAATCAGGACGAGTGCGTTTCGTGCTGTCGCCACGATTGGGGCGGGCCAAGTCGTATGACGACGTTGCAGAAAAGGCCGCGACCTCCGTGTTGCGATTTGGGCCGCAGCTTCTTCTTCGACCCGTTGACTCACTCGGGAAACGCCATGGATGAACCTGCCGCTATGCCCAAGGGTACGCAGCCGGAGGGGGCGAGAAACGAGCAGGAATCCTGGCTGCAAGTGCGAGAAATGTTTACGCGGATTGCCCCGCGGTATGACTTGCTGAATCATTTGCTTTCGGCGCAGATGGACCGGCTGTGGCGCGCGCGGACGACTCGGGAGCTGGAACCGATTCTGGAGCGCCAGGACGCGGTGGTGCTGGATCTTTGTTGTGGCACAGGGGATTTAGCCTTTTCGCTGCAACGAAAGGCGAAGGCGCGAATTCTGGGAGCGGATTTTTCGCACACCATGCTGGTCCTCGCGCTCGAAAAGGCACTGGCCGCAAATGGAACCGCGCCCATGCCATTTTTTGAGGCGGACGCGCTGCGATTGCCATTTGCCGATGGCTCGTTCGACCTAGTGACTTCTGCCTTCGGCTTCCGAAACCTGGCGAATTACAAGGATGGATTGCGCGAGATTTGGCGTGTTCTGAAAGCGGGCGGAACGCTGGCGATTCTGGAGTTCACCGAGCCGGCACCGGGAATTCTGAGCGACGCCTATCGTTTTTACATACGGAAAATGCTGCCCAAAATCGGCGGGTGGATTTCCGGAGATGCAGCAGCCTATGCCTATCTGCCGAAATCGGTGGCGCGATTCTTCCGCCCTGAGGAATTCGCGTCGGTGTTAAAGAATACCGGTTACGATCGGGTGCGCTATCGACTGATGACGCTGGGGTCGGTTGCACTGCATCTCGCCGTCCGTCCGTAAACCCCAGAAGTGAGCTATTATCCGCTGAAATGGACGACGTTCACGTTTTCTCTGCGAAAATATACAAAGTCGGAATCATCCGGTTCGTGGATGTGCCGGTGGATGTGTCGCGGCGTATCGGTGAGAAGGCGACGCACGTGCCGGTCACGGGAGAGGTAGAGGGCTTGCCATTGAGGAGCACTCTGGTCTCCAGGGGAAAGGGCTGCTACCGTCTGGCGATCCACGGCGACATCTGGAAGAAACTGAAGGTGGACGCGGGCGCGGTGGTGGAGATCGCGGTCCAGCGGGACGAGGAACCGCGCGAACCGGTTTTACCGCCGGCTCTGGTGCTCGCCCTGCGAAACACACCAAAGGCGCAGGCCGCGTTCCGCAAGATGACAACCGCGCTGAGAAGGCAGGTGGTGCGGTATCTCATATCTGTGCGCCAGCAGAGCACGCTGGAGCGGCGAGTGGCAAAGCTGGTAAGAATGCTCGAGCAAAGAAGCCGGCCGAATCGGCGTGGAAAGAGAAAACCTCGCCAGAAATGAGGCGAATCGGGGGGCAGGGGTGGGCGCGGAAATGTGTGCATGTTACTAATGACTGGTACGGACTACCCATTGAAGCGCGCGTGGGGAGCCAGTAGTCTCAGCGAAGGCAGGAGAGTGGGGCGAGGGAGACTCCCACATGAACAACGCGCGCATCGCCATAAACACCGAATTGGCTCAGGTTGCAAAAAGCGAGCTGAAGGTGAGAATTCGCCGGATTCGGCTGGAAAACTCGCTAGTGGAATTGGCGTGCGGACTGTGCATGGAACAGATCCCCGTGGAAATGGCGTTTCGGCAAATCCAGGATAGGGCGATGGAGAAAATGGTTCCGCTCCTGGACACGAGAATTTTGTCCGATCCCGAAGCAGTCCGGACCTGCCTGGAACTGGTTGCGGAAGAATCCGAGCGTGTGGCCTGGAGCGCGCTACAAAAGAGCACGGAGATGCTCGAAGAGGGATTGGCAATCATGGAAGAAGGCGAACTGGAGTTGCCCCAGGGCGGGTACGTGAACTAAGGTAGCGCCACTTCACACTTGGATTTTTCCGCGTCACTACCCATCAAAACCGTCATTCCCGACATAAGCCTGTGGAATGGGGAATTTCTCTTTAACTTTAGACTACAGAAAAGAAGTTGTCTCATAAATGGCCATCGGGAGGGCACGGCTTCAGCCGTGCCGAGAAGGCTCGCAAAAACCTCTGCTTTAGCCCCTGAGGGCTCAAAACAATTCAGTACGCAAGTTATGAGATGAGTTGTAGGCCGTATGTTCACGCTCGGCGGGAGTTCAGCGGGCCCAGCCCGGGTCGCCGCCAGCTTTGCGCAGGTCGTCTTCCAAGTCGCTGATCTCCTGCTTGATGGCTTCAATTTCTTTTTTCTTGGCGTTGATCTTGGTGGTTTTCTCATTGATGTCGGAGCGATTGTTCTCCTGCATCAAGGCCTTCTGGGGATCGGGGTAATACTGGAGCTGATTTTTGTCGAGTTCGCGCTGAAGAATATCGAGCTCTTTCTCGGCTTGGTCCAGCTTGTCGTGAGCTTTCTTAAAGCGCTTGCGCCAGTAGGCCTCGCTCTTAGGATCGTTATCGGTGTCTTTATCATCCGTCTGAGCCCTATCTTGCTGGCCACTGGCTTTAGCGTCTTTTGAATCCGATGCTGGCGCGGCGGCGTTTTTAGCGGGAGGAATGTCGTCATTCGTTATGACCTTAGCTGGCTTCGGTGCGTTCTTTTGCTGTTGGCGTGCCTTGCGCGCGGCCGCGGCCACATCGTCGGAGCCTTGATCCTGCGCGGGCAAAGAAAAAGTGGTTAGTCCAACGAGGATGGCTAGTGCGGCGAGGCGAAAAAGGGTTGGTGTATACACTTCAACTGACCTCCACCGGAGCGGGCAGGAGCTCCCAAGACACGGCCCATTGCGGCCAAGTCTTATTTTACTCCTTTGTGCGCAGAACGGCGCGGGGAAAGGCCTAAGGGTAAATGCGCTGCGGCTCAAGGGCGGAGAACAGGATATCCGTACAAAAAAGAGATCCCGAGCCAAGGCAAGGTGTACACGACAAGGAGCGCGCCAATCCCCAGGAATGTGCCGAAAGGGATTTGATACCTTCTCGCAATCTCCCATTGAACGGAACGGACGGAACCCAGACCACGTCGATTCGCGCGCTCGGCCACTCCCCGCTTCCAGCCCAATGCATAACGAAGCAAAAAGTTTGGCACACCGATGGCTACACCTAATAGGGAGCCAACGAGCAGTGTCAGGAGGGTCCCCTCGATTCCGAGAAACACGCCAATCATGGCGATCATTTTCACGTCACCAAGACCCAAGCCCTCTCTTTTTTTCCAAAGCCAGTAGGCGAACCCAAACAGCCAGAGAAAACCACTAAAGAGCAGCGGTGCCAGCAGCGAATGCAGAACCCTGAACGCGGGTGGTGGAAGGAAAGAGAGACCAATCCAGTGCAAAAGGCCTGCACCCAGAACGTCATTGAGTGGGATGCCCACCGCTAAAGCTAGCCCGAAGCCAAAGCCGAACCAGTTGACCGCATCTGGGAGAAGCCGGGTGCGCAGGTCGGTGAGGCAGAGGATGATCAGCAGACATGCGAAAAAGAGCCACTTGAAAGCGAAAAGGGTAACGCCGAATTCGTAATAGGTGAGGACAAAGATGGCCCCGGTGAGGAATTCGACGATGGGATACATCGGCGAGATCGGCAGATGGCAGTTGCGGCACTTTCCGCGGAGAACCAGCCAGCTAAGGATGGGGATGTTGTCGTAAGGTTTGATGGGCTTTTCGCAGCGCGGGCAGCGCGATCCCGGAGAAATAATGGAATTACCTTCCGGGATACGGGAGATGCAAACATTCAGGAAGCTGCCGATGACGATGCCGAATAGGAAAAAGAAGAACGGGATCACACAATTGACTTTGCCACACGCGCGCAAACGGCTCAATGCGGAGACACGCGTGGCGTGTCGGATGGTTAACGAGGAAGTCCGTAGTTGACTCCACCCCCAGATGGATACTCGCCTCCGTGCGCTAAACTGAATGGCTATGGCCATGAGTTGGTACGAACATGCAATCCGCCGGTACGAGCATCGGCGTTGGACCACGGACGACAACCGCACGGTGCGGCCGTTTGAGTGGGGACTCGAGCATATCCTTCACGGAGAGTGCGATCATAACGAACCGCGGGTCATCTTCGCCGAATATGCCAGCGAGGCGATTGCCCGTAGCGAGGAGTGGTTTGCGCCAGGGGAAGTGCGCGACTACCAGTTGGACACCGAAAGTGTGCTGACCTTCACGTCCCCTCTGGAATCACCCTGGCCGGAGAACAATACCGTGTACGCGCAGTTCTTCCCGGCGCGAAAAGCAGGACCGGCGGTGCTGATCCTGCCGAATTGGAACGCAAAATGGCAGGGCCAGGTGGCACTATGCCATTGGCTGCAGCGAATCGGAATATCCGCGATGAAAATGAGCCTGCCGTACCACGACCGGCGCATGGCTAAAGGACACGAGCGCGCGGACCAGTTGGTGGGCCCGAACATCGGACTGACGATGATGGCCAATCGGCAAGCGGTGCAGGATGCCCGGGCGTGTCTTTCCTGGCTGGAGAAACAGGGCTACGACCGGCTAGGCATCCTGGGAACAAGCATTGGGTCATCGGTGGGGTACATAACGCTGGTTCATGACAAACGCGTGCGCGCTGGTGGGTTCTTTCATGTGTCCACGTACTTCGCTGATGTAGTGAGCCAGGGAATGACCACGAATCATGTGTGGGAAGGACTGAGGCACGAAGTGAGCGTGGAGGAATTGCGGCGCTACTGGGCACCCATCAGCCCAATGCCCTATGTGGAGCGAGGGATGGGGGCGCGGCGAAGCACCTTTTTGGTGTATGGCAAGTATGACCCCACGTTTTTGCCGGAGCTGACGCGCCAAATGTTGGATGCCCTGCGGAGGCACGGGGCGGAACCGCACACGCTGGAACTGCCGGTGGGGCACTATTCGCTGGAGCTGGCCCCGTTCAGCTACATCGCGGGCTACCGCATGATCATGTATTTCCTGGAAGCGTTGGGGTGAGGTAGTCTTAAATTGTTGACACATAGTCCGTGTAACACTAAGCTCGTGTTATGACAACAAAACTTCGAAACATTACCATCACCCTGGAAGAAGAGGTGGCCCGTTGGGCGCGCGTAGAAGCTGCGAGGAGGGATACGAGTGTTTCGCGCTATTTGGCGGGGGTGCTCAAGCAGCAGATGGAAGAAAGAGGGGAGTACGAGCGGGCCATGAAACGCGCGCAAAAGCGGAGGCCGTTCCTGAAATCGGACGGGAAGTATCTCTCCCGCGAGGAGGCCCATGAACGGTCTCGTGTTCGTTGATACAAATGTTTTGCTGTATTCCGTCGATCAAACGGATCCGGAAAAACAGGAAAGGGCGAAAGCCTGGTGTGACTGGCTTTGGAAAACCCGTCGGGGACGATTGAGTTTTCAGGTCCTGCAGGAATTTTACTTTAATGTGTGGCGCAGATGGCCGGTAGCAAAAGGAACAGCACGGCTGCAAATCGCGGACTTGCTTAGCTGGAAGCCGCTCCCTGCGGACGGCGAACTTCTGCATTTTGCGTGGCGGCTACAAGATCGATTTGGCTTATCGTTTTGGGATTCTTTGATTGTTGCAGCTGCCAAGGCAAGTTTATGCAGGATCCTCTTGAGCGAAGATTTTCAGTCAGGGCAGAACATCGATGGGTTGTTGGTTGTCGATCCATTCCTGACCCAACCTGATCAATTGTGAAGCCGTAAGGACATGAGCGATGGCGGCAGGCCAGACGGAGTCAAATGATTAAGGGTCTTAGTGCAGGATTTTGGCGATAGCGCCCGAGGCTACGAGGTTGGCGACGGCGTTGATATCCGGGGCGAGCGAGCGGTCAGCAATAACTTTCGGTGAGGCGACGCGTACGCCGGCGTGCACTTTCTTTGCGAGCCTGCCGGTTTGCAGTGGCGTGAGCAGATCGATGCCCTGGCAGGCGCAAAGCAGTTCGATGGCGAGAATGTGCCTGAGATTGTGGAGCATGCGTTCGAGGCGGCGCGCCCCGCCCATGCCCATGGACACATAATCTTCCTGATTGCCTGAAGTCGAAATCGAATCGACAGAATGAGGCGTGGCAAGCGCGCGGTTTTCGCTGGTGAGCGCGGCGGCGGTTACCTGCGCGATCATGAAGCCGGAATTGAGGCCGGGATCGGGCGTGAGAAACGCCGGGAGCATGCTGGTGAGTGGATTGGTCATTTGGTCGACTCGTCGCTCGGAGATGCCGCTGAGCGTGGCTATGGCGATAGCCACCTGATCGGCGGCCATGGCCAGCGGCTGACCGTGAAAATTGCCGCCGCTGATGATGTCGCCGGCGCCATCTTCTTTCACGAATACAAGCGGATTGTCCGTGGCGCTGTTGAGTTCGACGAGCGCCATCTCGCGCGCCTGCCGGAGCGAATCGCGGACCGCGCCGTGAACTTGCGGGGTACAGCGCAGGCTGTAAGCGTCCTGAACACGTCTGTCCGCGTCAGGCGAGCGGTGGGATTCACGAATTTGGCTGCCTTCGTTCAGGTGTCCGAGATTGCGCGCGGTGGTGGCGGCGCCGGAATATGCGCGGGCCTGCATGATGCGCGCATCGAACGCTCCAGGGCTGCCGCGAAGCGCATCGAGTGACAGGGCTGCCGCGACGTCGGCTGTGTCAGCAAGGTTATCCGCTTCACGCAGGGCCAGGCTGAGCAACGCCAGCATTCCCTGCGTGCCGTTGAGGAGGGACAAGCCCTCTTTCGCTTCCAGAGCAACGGGCGCAATACCGGCGCGCTGCAGGGCTTCGCCGCCGGGAAGTTTTTCGTTCTTGTAGACAACCTCGCCTTCACCGATGACCACCTGCGCGAGATGAGCAAGTGGCGCGAGGTCACCGGAAGCGCCGACCGAACCTTGCGAAGGGATCACGGGATGAACGCCGGCGTTGAGCAAGGCGCAAAGGGTTTCGACCACCACGGGCCGAACGCCGCTGTAGCCTTTGGCCAAGGCGTTGGCGCGCAGCACCATCATGGCGCGTGTCTCAGCTTCGGAGAGGGGGTCTCCGACAGCGCAGGAGTGGGAACGCACCAGGTTGATTTGCAGTTGGCGGACTTGTTCCGGGGAAATGCGCACGCTGGCAAGTTTGCCGAACCCAGTGTTGATGCCATAGGCGGTCTGGCCCGTGACGAGAAGATGATCGACCACGGCGCGAGAGGCTTTCATGCGGCTTATAGAATCGGGAGAAAGCGATACAGCTTCACGTTGCAGCGCGACAGCATAAAGTTGCTGGAACGCTAGATCGTTGCCAGTGAGAACGACGCTCATTTCGTGCTCCCCTGGGGAAGAGCTGCAACAATCGCGAGAAAGGCAGACTTGTATTTGTCTGGGAAGTGAGTGACACGGCCATCGCGGCGGCAGGAAATGTGAGTTGTGTCGCCGCTGGCGAGGAGCTTTTGGTCCTCTTGACGAAAGATCTCGTACCCGAATTTAAGGATGCGGTTTTTGGCGTCCAGAATGCGCGTGCGAATGGTAAGAAGTTCGTCGTAGCGCGCGGGGTGGTGATACCGGCAGTGAACATCGGCAACGACAAGGTAACAATCCTCTTCGGCTTCCATGCGTCGGTAATCGAAGCCGAGGGAGCGCATAAGTTCGACGCGGCCAACCTCGAACCAGATCAGGTAGTTGGAGTGATACACCACGCCCATCTGGTCGGTTTCAGCGTAACGCACGCGCACTGTGACATCGTGATGTTCGAGCATGATTGGGTTTGCGGAAACTCCGGCAAGTGGTGCATGCCGGTGCACACGCAATAGTATGCCGGAAAAGCCGAAAATCGCGTAAGGAAGCAAGTGCGCCTAAAGTTCAATCGAAGCCTACACGATTTTATCCAGCTCTCTGTTGCCTGAGATCTGTGGAAGAAGATGCATCACCCACCAAACGATGAAACTCCCGGCGCCGTATACTACGCCGTTCACTACAAAGGAGAAAACCAGAAACACCAACGCAAGGATCTCAAAATGCGCGAAAGGGACTAACAGGATTAGGTAACCCGGCCAAGCAGTGAAGAGCAAACTCTCGCTAACTGAGATGTCGGCCATCCCTTTCAGCGGCAAAAGCAAAACTGCCAAACTGAACCCCAGAATAAACCAGAACTCCAACCAACTCCGCAAGTTCGCTGCGACCCATTTCGCAAATCCCCACTTTGTATAGCTGAGTGCAAAGAACACTAAAGAGGAAAGACAAATCAAGATAACATTGGCGACGAGATATCTTCCCCCACCGTTGATCCACACCATGACGTACCAAAACAAAGACAGCAGAGAAATGAGTATTGTGGTAACAACCAGGGCCCGCCGCAACAAATTCATGTCGGTTCCCCTTCGCAATTTAGGCTGTCAATGCTTTTCGGATTCCCCTTGCCAAATCGGTTTGCGCTTTTCCAGGAACGCGGCTATACCCTCCTTGAAATCGGGTGTGCAGCGGACGCGGGCGCTTTCGAGCACGGCTCGTTCGAGATCATGATCGACATTGGCAGCCTCGGCGGAGACGAGCAGATGCTTGGCGCGGGTGATGCTGCTGGGGCTGGCGGCGAGAATGGTCTCCGCGAGTTCGTGGGCGCGAGCCATCAGCTTCTCCGCCGGGACGATTTCGTTGACAAGTCCCATCTCCTTGGCTTCAGCCGCGTCGATGAGGCGGCCCGTGAGAAGCAGATCGCGAGCGCGCTTTTCTCCAATCTGGCGTTTCAGGAACACGGAAACGATGGCGGGCAAAAACCCGATTTTCACCTCGGTGTAGCCGAATTTCGCTTCGGGAACGGCAAGCGTGAAATCGCAGAGTGTGGCGATGCCGCAACCGCCAGCGAGCGCGTGGCCATTGACCGCCGCGATGATGGGCCGGGAAAAGCTCCAGATCTTGCGGAACATTTTGGCGATGCGCTTGGAGTCTTCCTGATTTTCAGCCGGGGTTTGGCGCGCGATGCATTTCAGGAGTTCGAGGTCGATTCCCGCGCAGAACGCTTTGCCATTGGCGGCAAGGATGACGACGCGGGTGTGCGTTTTTTCGATGGCGTCGAGCGCCGTTTGCAACTCGGCCATCATTTGCGTGGAGATGGCGTTGCGCTTTTCCGGCCGGTTGAAGGTGATGGTGGAGAGATGGCCGGAGGTTTCGAGAAGCAGTGTTTCAAAATTCATAAGGAGCCCCTTGAGCTGACAACGCTGCCGTGCGCATACTTCGCGCGGATCTCATTGGTCATGGCTATCACGCTTGCTAGTTTAGCGCCATCCAAGGTGGACGCGACACCGGCATTGACAAGGGCGGCGAGAACGCTTTCCGTTGGAATATTGCCTACCAGATCGTCTCCGGCGAAAGGGCAGCCGCCCAGGCCCGTGAGCGCGGAATCGAAGCGGCGACAACCGGCTTGATAGGCGGCGAGGATTTTGGCTTCGGCGGTGTCGGCGCGGGAATGGAGATGGACGCCGAGTTCGATGCCTGCGACATGATCTTTGGCTTGAGAGTAGAGGTCATGAACGAGTTCGGGAGCGGCGGTGCCCACGGTGTCGGCGAGGGAAACGGTGGTGACGTTGATGTCCTTGAGCCAGTCGAGAGTGTCCTGCACGATTTCGGGGCCCCAGGGCTCATCATAGGGATTGCCGAAGGCCATGGAAATATAAATGACGAGGGATTTGTTGGCGGCTTTCGTTTCGCGCTTGAGGGTTTCGACGAGCGCGCGGGATTCGGCGCGGCTCATGTTGGCGTTGGAGCGCCGGAAGTAGGCGGAAATGGAATAGGGATAGCCGATGGTGGAAACGCCGGGCGTGGCTAGGGCACGCCTAAGGCCCTGCTCGTTGACGACGATGCCAATGATTTCGGGCAGCGCACTGCCATCGGGATGGGAAGTAGCGCTGGCTTTTATGCCAGCGCCTCCGGGCAGGGAATCAAGCAATCCCGCCATCACTTCTTCGCTGTCCGCCATTTGCTTAACGTGTTTCGGCGAGACGAAACTCACAGCGTCAATGTGCGTGAAACCTGCGAGCACAAGTTCTTTCAGATAGGAGACCTTCGAGTCAGTAGGAATTACTTCAGGTAATCCTTGCCATGCATCCCGCGGGCACTCAACTAGTTTGATTGTTTCGGTCATGTTATCCACGGATCCAGGACGCCAAATCGAAGACCAGAACACAAAGTCCAGCGACCGTCGCAATAATTGCTGCCCAAGTTGCCGTTCCCCGGAAGAATAAGTCAAGCGGCGGATAGTTCGGATACCAAATCTTCCACTCAATCAAGGATTGCCTCCAAAGAAGAACCGCAGCCATCCAAACTGGCAAAGTGGAAATCAAGATGATGAGTCCCCGTTTTCGCATATAGCTCACGTCTGCAGAACCCCAGTCTTGAATTCGCGGATCTTGGTATTGAGAGCGGCGGCGTTCAGGGCCCAGATAAGTGCATCGCGGGTTTGGGCAGGGTCGATGATCGCGTCGAGCCAGAGGCGGGCGGCGGCGTAGCGTGGGTCGGTCTGGTGTTCGTAAGTGGCTTTAATGGAGTCGAGCAATTCTTTTTTTGCTTTCTCGTCGACCTTCTTGCCCTCGCGCTCGAGTTGCTTGATTTTGATTTCGGCTAGCGTATTAGCCGCCGCGTCGCCGCTCATCACCGCGAATTTCGCCGTGGGCCAGGCAAACATGAAGCGCGGGTCATAAGCCTTGCCGCACATCGCATAGTTACCGGCGCCAAAGCTGCCACCGAGAATCACGGAAATTTTTGGGACAACACTATTGGCAACGGCGTTGACCATTTTCGCGCCCGCGCGAATGATGCCGCTCCACTCGGCGTCCTTGCCGACCATGAAGCCGTTCACGTCGTGAAGGAAAATCAGCGGAATGCGGTTCTGGTTACAGTCCATGATAAAGCGCGCGGCCTTTTCGGCGGATTCGGTGTAGATGACGCCGCCGAACTCGATGCGCTTCTCGTCGGAATGCGGCGCGTGCGTCTGCACGTGCTTCTTCTGATTGGCGACGATGCCCACGGCCCAGCCGCCAATGCGCGCGTAGCCACAGAGCAGCGTTTCGCCGTACTCGGCGCGGTACTCCTCGAACGCGCTGCCGTCCACAAGGCGGGCGATGATTTCGCGCATGTCGTATTGTTTGCCGGGATCGCCGGAGAAGATGCCGTAGAGTTCGCCTGCGGGATAGAGCGGTTCGGCCAGGCGCGCATGGCTGAAAATCGGCGGATCCGGCGCACCCATCTTATCGACGATGGCGCGGATGCGCTTCAGGCAGGACTCGTCGTCGGGCTCGCGGAAATCCACGGTGCCGCTGATTTGCGCGTGCATCTTCGCTCCGCCCAACTCCTCGGCGGAGGCCTTCTGCCCGATCGCAGCTTGCACCAGCGCGGGACCGGCGAGAAACAGGCCGGAGCCTTCGGTCATCAGGATGTGATCGCACATGACCGGAAGATACGCGCCCCCGGCCACGCACATGCCCATGATGGCGGTGATTTGCGGGATGCCCATTGCGCTCATAACCGCATTGTTGCGGAAGACGCGGCCGAAATCATCGGTGTCAGGGAATACGTCTTCCTGGAGAGGAAGGAACACGCCCGCGGAATCGACCAGATAAATTGTAGGGATGTGATTATCAATGGCGATGTTCTGCGCGCGGATGACTTTTTTGGCGGTCATCGGGAAAAAAGCGCCGGCCTTTACCGTGGCGTCATTGGCGATGATCATGAACATGCGGCCAGAAACCCGCCCAAGTCCGGTGATGGTGCCGGCAGCGGGGGCGCCACCCCATTCCTCGTACATCTCGTAGGCTGCGTAGATGCCCAGTTCGAAGAAGTGCGTGCCCGCGTCGATCAGGCCGGAGATACGCTCGCGGGCCGTCAGGCGATTCTTCTTGTGCTGCGATTCGATCGCCTTGGCGCCACCACCCTCGCGAATCTTTTCCTCTTCGTTCTTCAGGCTGGTGAGAAGCGTGACCATTTGCTGCGAGTTCTTCTCGAATTGCGGTGATTTGGGATTGACGCTGGTTTTCAGAACGGAAGAAGGCACGCCGGACCTCGCAGAATGGAATCGCCCACCTGCAGCGGAACCAGTATACGGAGGAACTGGTGAATGTGCGAGCGCACGCGTAGAGAGGTAGTTTGCGATTACCCGACTTAGCCAGCTTGATGCAGCTTACCGAGCAAGGAACGCTTACTGCGCCTTGAGGCGTTTCAAAAAAGTCTGTGCGTCTTGCAATGAACGACCTGCGTCATCTCGAATTCCCACAATAATGCTATCGTCTGACTGCACGCGACTAAGTTGTGGAACTGCAGCTTCGACGAGCGAAATCGCTTCCGCGGTTTTGCCAAGCTGGAACAATGCAACGGCAGTCCATAGGTCAGTCTGAGCCTGCTCTTTAACCTCAATCATCACGACTTCGTGAGAGTAACTTAATTCTCCGCTTTGACGTAGTTACCTTTTGCTTCTCGGAGCGAGTCCAAGGCACCCTGAAAATCGCCTGCATGGATTTTTGCCATTCCAAGTTCATACTGAGCATCTGCGCAATTCGATACGGCCGCTGATTGTGATTCGCAATCTCGTTTTCTTTCAACGACTAATTGTCCGTAAATTGGGATGGCGTCTTTTGCCCGATTAGCTTGTACGTATCCATTGGCGAGTTTTTCCAGTACATAGTTTTTCCGTTCTGCCAAGAGAGGTTGGTTGTGCACTAAGTCCAAAGCGCTCTCATATCGTTTGACCGCATTGGCTGCATCACCGCTTCTAAGCTCCTGATTGCCTTTGGCGACTATTTCGTTCAACTGGTCTTCAAGCGCCAGTTGCTCCTTCGGGATTCCAGCTGACACGGTGACGGAATCTTTGCGCTGAACTGGCGAAGGCGACTGCGCAAGCGTTTGGAATGGGAACAGGCCTAAAGCAGTGAAAAAGGGAGAAGTTTTCATGGTTTCTTATTCTCACTCACTGGCCCGCTTGGGGCGCCCCTTGTTAGTCTCCGAAGCAGGCGGCCTCCTCCAAATCTAGATTCTAGGGAGGCCAGTATATAAGCTCAGAGAACTACGAGAAACAACGGGGCAAAGCCTGCAAAAGGCAATCGGGCAAAGACCCGAAGACCTGCGCCACTCCCAATATAGACTCACGTTCTAATTGACGCTGCGGTAACCGGAAATGTAGGTACTAGGCGCGTGGTAAGACAGCCGTGGTCGTCACACGACCACGGGGCGGCATTTGTTCTTCCTGGCATCTGGGGCGATGATTATTGATACGCCCGGATTACGTGAGTTGTAGTTGTGGGATGCCGAAGAAGGTTTGGAGCGGGCTTTTGGCGATCTTCAAGAATTGGCGGGGCGCTGCCGCTTCCGAAACTGTGGCCACGGTGGCGAACCGGGCTGCGCGGTGGCCGCTGCGATAGCGGATGGCTCACTTGAAGTGGATCGCCTGGAGAATTATCGCAAGCTGCAACGGGACAGGGATTTTTGAAGCGCAAGATGGATGCGGGTATGCGGCAGGTGGCCAAACAGCGCATGAAGACGATCAACCGCGCTGTCCGGCAACTGTACCGTCAGAGAGACGAAGAAGGAAAACTGTGAACATTCCAATCCAACTGGACATGGAACTGGCGCGAGAGATCGAACACGCGGAGGCCGAGGCGGCCGTTGGTTGCGCGCAAATGATGCAGGCCATGCAGACAAACTCGGTGGGCGCCGTCGCACGGATTGCCGGTGGGTACGCGGTGTATTGCGGGGCAGACAATCCGATCACGCAAGCCGTCGCGCTGGGACTGCACGGGCCCGTGAGCGTGGAAGAGTTTGATCAATTGGAGTCGTTTTATTTCAGCCGGAGCGAACCGGTGCGCGTGGAAACCTGCCCCATGGCGGATGTGAGCCTCCTCGAATACTTCAAGGAGCGGGGGTACCACGTGAGCGAGTTTTCGAATGTCATGCTGCGGCCGGTCGGTAATGCCACAAACTCGTCTCCTCCAAAGGGAATGGACATCCAGCTCGTGAGAAAAGAAGAGCTGGACCTATGGGTGATGACGGTGGCGCAAGGGTTCGCGGAAAACTATCCGGTAACCAACGAACTCCTCAGCGTGATGAAGATGTTCGCGCTGGGGAAAAATACGGAGTGTTATCTGGCGAGCTTCGATGGCCGGATTGCGGGAGGCGCAACGCTGGCCGTTCGTGGCAGAATCGCCGGACTGTTTGGAGCAAGTACGCTGCCGGAATTCCGCAAGCGGGGCGTGCAGTCGGCGCTATTGCAAGTGCGGCTGCGGAGAGCCGTGGAACTGGGCTGCGAACTGGCGATGAGCCTTGCGCAGCCGGGCAGCATCTCGCAGCGAAACATTACGCGGCAAGGGTTCCAGACGTTGTACACGCGTGTGAAGTTCGAAAAAGGATTCACGCGCCCGCAGGCTAGTGGGCCGGAGTGAGACGCTTGTGGATGAAATCGATGATGTCCTGTGTGGAAGTGCCAGGAAGGAAAATTTCGGCGATACCGGACTGCTTGAGGGCCGGGATGTCGGCCTCCGGAATAATGCCACCGACGAGCACGGTTACGTCGTCCATTCCCTTATCGTGCAAAAGTTTCATAAGCTGAGGGCAAAGAGTGTTGTGCGCCCCGGAAAGAATGGATAGGCCGACGACGTCGACATCTTCCTGGACCGCGGCGGAGGCGATCATCTCCGGTGTTTGGCGCAGGCCGGTGTAGATGACTTCCATGCCGGCATCGCGAAGCGCGCGGGCAATGACCTTGGCGCCGCGGTCGTGGCCATCAAGGCCGGGCTTGGCAATGAGCACTCTGATTTTCTTCGCTGTCATTTCTCTGTGATCTCTGTGTGCTTACCGTCGCGTTCTCTGTGTTAAAGCTTCCGGGGCGCCGACGATGTATCGTCGAATCCCATCCTTTAGGATGGCAACGTTGAAATTTATCAATAGTCCCAGCCTATGCCCTGACAGCCGCAGGTAAGTCAAAATGGTGGCTTCGTGGACAGGCGCAATCGCTTCGACAGATTTTAGCTCTACTATGACACTATCTTCAACGAGGAGGTCGAGTCTAAATCCACATTCGAGTTTGGCCTGCTTGTAAACCACGGGTATGGGCCGTTCCGAGGTGACATTGATGCCTCGCAGTTTCAATTCGTGAGCCAGGCAGTTTCGATAGATCGATTCTAGTAGTCCCGGCCCAAGGAGGCGATGGACCTCTATAGCTGCCCCAATGATTGTGTGGGTGAGTTCATTATCTGTTATTATGGCTAACCAGATAACAGAGAATACAACGCAGAGGTCGCAGAGGTAAGAGCACAGAGTTCACGGAGTTAAGAGAGATCAGACAGCCAGTAATCCGTGGAGTTTACGTGACGGCGACTTCTTCGTACGCGCCGAAGACGCTGCGCATGGCTTCGCAAGTTTCGCCGAGCGTGGCGTAGGCTTTCACCGCGTCGTAAATGAACGGCATCAGATTCGCATTGTCTTCGGCTGCTTTGCGCAGGGCAGTCAGGCGCCGCTCGACCTCCGCGGAGGAGCGCTCGGCTCGCAACTTGCTCAGGCGCACTGCCTGGCGGCCGGCCACGGTTTCGTCAATCTGCAGGATGTCGATGGACTTTTCCCGTGTGACATACTCATTGACGCCCACAATGATCTTTTCCTTCTTGTCCACGGCCATCTGGTAGCGGTAGCTGGCTTCGGCAATTTCGCGTTGTGGGTAACTTTTTTCGATGGCGGCGACCATGCCACCCATGGCATCAATCTTGCGAATGTAGTCCCACGCGCCTTGCTCGACTTCATTGGTGAGTGCTTCGACGAAATAGGACCCGCCGAGCGGATCAACCGTGTTCGTCACGCCGGTTTCATGGGCGATGATCTGCTGCGTGCGCAGGGCGAGGGTAGCGGCAAATTCCGTGGGCAGCGCCCAAGCCTCGTCGAGAGAGTTGGTGTGCAGCGACTGCGTCCCCCCGAGGACGCCGGCGAGCGCCTGGATGGCGGTGCGCACCACATTGTTCATTGGCTGCTGCGCCGTCAGAGAGCAACCCGCAGTCTGCGTATGGAAGCGCATGGCCCAGGACCGCGGATTGCTGGACTTGTAGCGCTCGGTCATGGCCTTGCACCAGATGCGGCGCGCGGCGCGGTACTTCGCAATTTCTTCAAAGAAATCGTTGTGCGCATTGAAAAAGAAGGAGAGCTGCGGAGTGAATTCGTCGACGGTGAGCCCACGGCGCATGGCCCATTCCACATATTCCATGCCGTCACGCAGGGTGAAGGCAAGTTCCTGGATGGCAGTCGAGCCAGCTTCGCGGATGTGGTAGCCGCTGATGGAAATCACATTGAACTTCGGCGTGTGTTTCATGCCGAATTCGAAGGTGTCAATCACCAGGCGCATGGAAGGCTCGGGCGGGTAAATGTATTCCTTCTGCGCAATGTACTCCTTCAGGATGTCGTTCTGCAGCGTGCCTGAAATTTTCTTCCAGTCCGCGCCCTGCTTTTCCGCAACCGCAAGATACATGGCCCAGATGACCGCGGCGGGGGAATTGATGGTCATCGAGGTAGTGACATCGGCAAGGGGGATGTGGTCGAAAAGGACTTCCATGTCCGCAAGGGAACTGATGGCCACGCCGCATTTACCAACTTCGCCTTCCGCTAATGGGTGATCGGAGTCGTAGCCCATGAGTGTGGGGAGGTCGAAGGCGGTCGAGAGTCCCGTCTGGCCGTGATCGAGTAGATAGCGAAAGCGTTGATTGGTGTCCTCGGCGGTCCCGAAGCCCGCAAACTGGCGCATGGTCCAGAGGCGGGTGCGGTACATGGAGGAGTGGATCCCGCGCGTGTAAGGAGGGTCACCGGGAAAGCTGAGGTCGCGAGTGCCAAGGTCATCCTCGGTATAGAGCCGCCGGATCGGATAGCCGGATGTCGTAGTGAATTCTTTTTGGCGCTCGGGATTTTTCGCGAGAGTGGGCGTAAGAGTGTTCTTCTCCCAAGCTTCCTCGGCGGGGGAAGGAGTGCGGACACTAGCCGGCGTGGCCAAGGATTTCGTCTTGATGTTCGACGGCTCACTCATAAGAAAACGCTCCCGGGCCGTGAGATCGCTGCAGCGTGTCGCGCACACGGAAATAAGCAACGCTATACACGCTCAGTCACAAGAAGTAATGCTATGCGAAAGCCCGGTGAGGGGCAAGCGAGTCAAGTCCGGGAGGCCATTGACCGAGTAAAACCCGGGTTAGTGCTGGCCGGGAACGTTGGCTCTTTCGAGCGCTTTGAAGAGCGATTCGGTTCCGACGACCTGGCCGTTGAGCGTGCCGGGGATGAGGGTGTCGCGGTCGATCAAGCCCTTCTCGACTCCCGCAATGGTGACGTTGTTGACCTCGAGGGTGCGGCCGAGCGCGCGTTCATAATTCGCCTTGGCCTCGGCGAGATTCGCCAGCGCGCGGAGTTCGGTGCCCTGAGCGGTGATGAGGTCGCGCTGCGTGAGGATGACCTGGTAAACGGTCGAAGCGCCAAGTTGATATTTCTTCTGTTCAGCATCGAAGGTTTGCTGTTGCAGCTCACGAGCTTTGCTGGCAGCCTCAACCTGGGCGCGGCCCTGCTCCAGAGCGATGGTGGTGTTGCGAACGTCGAGCAGGGCGGTGTTCTTGGCCTGCTGCATCTGGGCCTCAAATTGGCGCTTAATGAGTTGCGCGTGAATGTTGTCAGCCTGCGCAGCACGATTGCGCAAAGGAAGACTGACGGTGAGTTGGACGGCGTAGTCCGGGAAATTGTTGTGGAAGATCTGCGATTGCGCCGTCGTGAAACCGTCCTTCGCGATGCCAGTGGAGGGAGTGACGGTTTCCGGAATGAAGAGATTGGCGACGGGGTTGCCGTTGGCATCCACGATCTGCGAGCCGGGTACGATGCCGGGCGTGCCGCGAATGAAAGAATTACCGGCGAGCCCGTAGGAAGCGTACTGAGCGCCAAGGGTGGCGGTCGGCAGCAGCGCATTCTTGGTGGCACGGACATCCACGTCGGCATTCTTGAGATTGTAAAACTGTTCCTGAAGATCCGGACGCTTCTGGAACGCCTCCTTGACCGCATCCTCGAATGAAGCGGCCTCAATGGCCGCGGGAGACTGCGGCTTGTCCGTCGGAACGATTTCGACATTGATGAGATTCGAGGCCATGGGATCTTTTGAAATGTAGTTCTTGAGGACCAGTTCGTCCTGGAGTTGCGTGGTTTTAGCGACAATCAGATTCTGGTGATCGGTGGCGAGTTCGGATTCGGCGCGGGTTACATCGAGTGGGGCCATGGTGCCGATTTCGAGCTGTTTCTTATTGTCGTTGTAAAGTTTTTCAGCAACGGCAACAGCCTTTTCCTGGACTCCCACATTTTCGCGAGCGTACACCAGTTCCCAGTAGGCGGTAATAGTGTTGGTCGAGGTCGTGATGGCTTGCTGGGTGAATGCCAGGTCCGCAATCTTGCGGTTGTTTTCCGCGATGATGATGTTGCGGCGATTGATAAAGCGCCCGGCCCCGGCCAGAAGTTGCTGTTGGATCCCAACCGTCAGCGCGGATTGCACGTAGGGGTTGAAAAAATTCGCGGCCGTAGAGGAAGCGCGGGTGTTGTTCCAACTCACGCTGAACGTAGTGCCCAAATCGAAGTTCTTTTGGAATTGCGTATTGAACTGTGAGGTATGGGAGTGCAGCGCGATTACCTGGGCCGATGATTGGCCACTCGTGCCGGTCCCCGAAATGAACGGGTTATTGATTGGCGTGGCACGGTCGTCAATGCTGAAACTCTGCGTGATGAACGGGTCGTAGAAGAGCGTCGGAAGGTTCGCTGTCGACCCAACGGAGATACTCCCGGGTGTGCCATAGCCGAAGCCTCCGGCCTGGGTTTTCAGCAGGCTTACGTCCGCCATCCAGGGAGTGTAGCGCTGCACGACAATGTCCATGCTGTTCTCGAGCGCCAGGGCAATAGCGTCCTGGAGGCTCAGTTGGAGTTTGCCATCGTGGATGAGTTGCTCCAAACGCGGAGAGTTGGTGAGCACGCCCGGATCGACAAACTGCATCTGATAAGGATTGAGGATATTGGGGAAAGCTCTGGGTGGCCGGGAAAAATCATACTTTGAGACGCCCAGCGAAATGGGCACGCCGCCCTGAGCGACAGGTTGCTTCTGGGCCGCGGGAGCAGGCTCCTGCGCGAGAATCGGCGAGACTGGCGTTCCCGCCATCACCCCAACTAAAACTGCGGCAAGCAGGGGTCTAAAGAACGGCTTGTTCATTTGGTATCCTCACCTTTGGACTTGGAGCGTACAGCGAATAGCGTGTCACCGAGCTTCTTTAGTGTTAACGTTCGCGGCGCCCAATTTGTTTCAATAAAAGGAGTCACGGGGAGCGCTGGGAGCAAGTTACGAAACCCGCAAAGCGGGAAGGGAAAGTGTAGCAGGCAGCCCTAATACTTGACAACGAAGGACCTGACAGCTACGCTCCTGACATTTCGACGCTTAGGTGTGCGAAACAGTTAGTTTTAGCGGATAATAACCGGCATGTTTACGCGCCAAGAACTCTTGAATTTCTTTGAGACCGCCGGGGCCATCCGGCACGGGCACTTTGAGCTCTCCAGCGGGCTGCACAGCGGCACCTACGTGCAATGTGCTCTGGTTCTGCAATACCCGCGCTTTGCCGAAAAATTGGGCCAAGCTCTGGCCGCGCTTTTTTCCGACGCACGCATCGACGCCGTCGTTTCCCCCGCGCTGGGTGGAGTCATCATCGGCCAGGAAGTGGCGCGCGCCTTGCCGCCTCCCAAGGATACAATCGGCGGCGGAGTCCCGGCACTGTTTGTCGAGCGCGATGATAGCGGCACCATGACACTGCGCCGCGGATTTGCCCTGCAGCCCGACCAGCATGTGCTGGTCGTTGAAGACGTGTGGACCACCGGCGGCTCGACTCAGGAGGCGATTCATGTGGTCGAAGAAGCCGGTGGCCGCGTGATCGCCGCAGGGGCGCTGATCGATCGCAGCGCCGGCGAGATTGAATTTCCCGTGGAGTCGAACGCCCTGATTGAATTGAAGATTCAGAGCTACGAACCGGAAGACTGCCCCCTCTGCCGTCAGGGAAACGTGGCCGTAAAGCCCGGAAGCCGCTTCGTGCGCAGTGCTTCGTAGTACCGCCCGTCCAATTCCCGCATGCGTTATTTCAAACTCACGATTGCCTACGACGGCACCGATTTCCACGGCTGGCAGATGCAAGCAAACAAACCCACGGTACAAGGTGAGATTGTCTCCGTGCTGCAGCGGTTGACCCAGGAGTCTGTGTTTTTGCATGGCGCGGGACGCACGGATGCAGGTGTGCACGCCCTCGGGCAGGTGGCCAGCTTTCACACCCAGTCCTCGCTGTCCGCTGGCGAGTTTCAGCGCGCCTTGAACGCGCTCTTGCCTCCCACGATTCGCATCGCGGCCGCCGAAGAGACTGGACCGGATTTCAACGCGCGCTGGTCGGCCAAAGGGAAAGTTTACCGGTACCGGCTGTATCGGGGAAAAGTGGTTCCCCCAATTCTGTGGCGGTACGTCCTGCACTACCCGTTTCCACTGGATGAGGAAGCCATGAAAGATGCAGCGGCGCGTTTTGTAGGTGTGCATGACTTTTCCTCTTTTGCCGCCTCCACAGGCTCCGAAGACGACGACAAAGAGCGCAACATGGAACGCGAAATTTTTGTCGCGGAACTCAAGCGCACCGAAGGCGGTGAAGAACTGTGGTTCACCGTGCACGGGCGCTCCTTTTTGCGTTACATGGTGCGCAAGATGGTTGGCACGCTCCTGGAAGTGGGGCGGGGAAAACTGGCGCCCGAAGATATCGACAAACTTTACGAATTGAAAGACCGCTCGAAATCCGGCCCCACCGTGCCGCCCCAAGGCCTGTTCATGGTGCGCGTGGAGCACGACGAAGCATTTCGGATAGTGGAAAGCAATCCCTAGGGACTGAGGTGTGATTGAGTTGGCGGACCGCCTCAGAAGGCGACCCCTACGAGTAACGCAAAACAAAAACGCCGCCAGATAAGGTTGCCCTCGCTGGCGGCGCAATTGTTCAGGGGTAAGGAGTCTAGTTGGTGGTCGCCTGGGCGAACCCGGTAAAATAGAACAGCACGTACGTCTTGATTGTGCCGTCGGCTTGCGGGATGCCATACACCTTGACCGGAGTGTTCACCACCAGGTTGGTGCTCAACGTCATCTGGCCTGCCGACGTCGAGATATCCACCGGGCTGATGGTAATCACGCCGCTGCTCCAATCCACCTGGTAGACCAGCGTGGCGGAGCCGGAAGTGGTGTTGAGATTGACTGGCACGGTTTGTGTGCCGCCGGGTACGCTCATGGTGAAGCTGCCATTGCTGTACGAAGTCGCCGCAACTCCGAGCGGAACATTCGTCGGGGTCAGCACGGTCCACGGCGCGGCCCACGCATTCGGCGCGTTGGGATCATTCCAAGTCGCGTAGCTTTCCCCGCGGGCTTCCAGCAGACCAACGGTGCCTCCAAAAGTCACCGCGCCATTGGTGGCGTTGTCGAAGTCCATGATGGCATTGGCGCCGCTGTCGAGGATGGTTGGGAAAGTGAAGTTCCACCACTTGAATCCGGTGATGGGATTACCCGACATAGGATCGTTGCCATTCGCCGTACTGGAAGAAATGAACGGCAATTGCACAGTGTAATCGTCGTTGGCATTCCGGAAGTTGCGCGTGTAAGTGAAGTTGGTCAGGTTGCTGCCGCTGATGGTCCCGTCATAGCGTGCGATTTCGATGTCGATTGAGCTGGCAACCATCGGGAAAGCCATCGGATCCACAACGCTGACGTGCACCTTGAAGCCGCGCGCCAGGTTCGAGAGGAACGCGGGCCCCTGCCCGATCGAATTGACATCCGATTGCGCCTTCTCCGGGGTGCGGAAATAGAACAGGGTGTTGGCATCCACCGTGAGCGGAACGCCAATCCCCAATTCATTTTCGACCACGATCGTGTTGCTGGTGGTGTTTACATGCAGCACGTGGCCCTCGGGGCTGATCCACACGGAATTGAACGAACTGCTGGCCCAAAGGCGCACAGCAACGAGTGTGCCATCCACCTGGTAGCGGGCCGCAACGCGAATGAATTTCCCGACGATGGTGGAAGCAATGGTGCTGAAATCGTGAATCGTTGTGTGAGTCTTCGCATCGAGGTCGTAATAAAGTGTTCCGTTGGTGGAATCCGCCAGGACTGAGAGAGCCTGAGTGGTCGTAACCGCCGTTTCGGGGTTGGTCGGAGGATAGACCGGATAGTCCTTGTCAAAGGTCAGTGTAGTGTTGTCTGTCGAGACGCCGGTGACGGTCCCGTAGTGGTGACGCAGAACCAACCGCGTGAGGTTGTGAATGGGGCGGTGACGACAGGGGCCGTTGAAATTGACCGCCCACATCGTCGTGCCGGCGTTCGCCGGGGGCACATGCGCCACGATAAACGCCGGATGGGAAAGGTCGAATTCCAGGTCTAGAGCGTTGTTTTGGCCTGTGCCTACGACCAAGGGGGAATCCAGCGTCACCTTGACCGGCACGGTCGAACTTCCGGCGCTGCCCTTGGTGTGTAGAATCTGAATCTGATTAGAGGGAATCGTGGATCCGGGAGCAGCGGCAAACCCTGTCTCTGGGTCCGCAGAAGCCGTCAGAATCACGTCCCCAGGATTGCCGCTGACCGTGATGGTCGCAGCGGTGTACGTGCCCACAGGGACGCTGACATTCCCGAGAATTTCGTTCAGTTGATCAAGTTGCAGCAGGTTGATGTAAGGCGCGGGATTTGGCGCGGTATAAACGGAAACGTCGTTTCCCCCACCTTGCGGCGTCAGCGCAATCGACAGTACCCTCACCCCAATGGTGGCCCAATCTTCCGTCGGGGCATCACTGACGATTACGCTCACCATACCGCTCTGCGGTTGGGGGGTGGGAGTGGGATTGTTAGGGCTGGAACTGCCGGACGAGCACCCCATGGAAAACAGCATCCATGCGGCCGAGGCCACACCGAGCATCAGTCGCGAAGTATAGGACTTCATTCGTTCATCTCCTAAGGAGGGGCGAGACTCCTGAATTTTCGAGTTCGCAGTCAGCTTCGAGTTTGTTGTAACCACCGCGGGCCAGTGCGCATTCGACCAGCCCGAATACCGCATGAAACCCAGGTGACCGAAAAGAGTTGCGGGGGAAGGGCGCTATAGTTTAGGCCCAAAGTACTAACCCCAATGCCATACCTTCGGACAGGTCATGTTCGGGGTACACCCTTGCCTCAGTCCTCTGTGGTGAACTCTGGGCCGGGTTCAGCTAGAATCTGTGCCATGGTTTCGACGCCTGTCACTGTGGATACCATCCCTTCGCTTGACCCCGCCACGGGGAAGGTCTGGGCCAGCTTTGAGCGCACCCCGCCGCTATTGGTGCCCCAGCTCCTGTTGAAGGCGAGGGCGGTTCAGGCCGCTTGGGCAATAGTTCCCGTGAAGGAGCGCTGTTCGCGAATCGCGCTTCTGAAGAACAAGATTCTGGAGGCTCGGGACATGTTGGCGGACGCGGTGGTGCGAGAATCAGGCAAGCCGCGTGCCGAAGCAAAATTCGCGGATGTTTTTGTGGCCTTGGATACCGCCGATTATTTCGCGAAACACGGTCCGGAGTTGCTTCGGCCGGAACCAGTCCCTCACCACAGCACGGCCGCGAAAATGAAAACCGGCGTGTTGCTTCATGAACCGCTCGGCGTACTTGCGATCATCAGTTCGTGGAACTATCCGTTGGCGATCCCTTTGAGCCAGATCATTCCCGCGGTGGCCGCGGGCAACGCCGTCCTCTGCAAAACCAGCGACTTCACGCCAGAGTGCGGCGTGCTGATTGAGAAATTGTTCCGTGAGGCGGGATTCCCGGAAGGGCTGGTGACGCTGCTGCAGGGCGGCGGCGATGTTGGGCAGGCGATGATCGATGCCCACCCGGACAAAGTCTTTTTTACCGGCAGCGTGTCCACCGGCAGGCACGTGGCGGCAGCATGCGCCCGCTTACTGATCCCGAGCGTGCTAGAACTGGGCGGGAAAGACGCTATGGTGGTCCTTGCCGACGCGGACATGGGAGTGACCACGAGCGCGGCGGTATGGGGAAGCTTCAGCAATTGCGGCCAGGTTTGCCTGTCGCTCGAACGCATTTTTGTCGAGTCGGCTGTAAGCGAGGGATTTCTTCGTGCATGCGTGGAAAAGACGCAAAAATTGCGATTAGGCCCGGGCAACGATCCGCAAAGCGATGTCGGCCCGCTCATCCGTCCACAGCACGTGCAGCGCATGAGCGAGTTGATCGACGACGCGGTACGGCGTGGCGCGAGGGTGCTATGCGGTGGGCATCCGCGGCCAGACCTCGGGCCGGGGTTCTTCGAACCCACGGTCCTTACAGGTGTGGACTCTTCCATGAAACTCTTCCAGGACGAGACTTTCGGCCCCATCCTTGCCGTTCAAGTGGTGCGCGATGCGCAAGAAGCCATTTGCCTCGCCAATGACACGGAATTCGCGCTGGCTGCAAGCGTCTGGACGCGCGATACATCGCGTGGTAAAGAAATTGCCCGGCAGTTGCGCGCGGGTACTGTCATGGTAAATGACGCGCTCTGCGGATTTGCGATTGCCGAAGCTCCTCACGGCGGCACAGGGTTAAGCGGTTGGGGGCGCACCCACGGCAAAGCGGGCCTGCTCGAAATGGTGCATCTGAAATATTTGGACGTGGAACGCTTGCCGGGCATGGAAAAGCCCTGGTGGTATCGCTATGGCGCCGATCTGGAAAAAGCGGCCGACGCATTTCTGCGCTTTGAATTCGGTGGTGGGCTGCTGGAGCGGCTTCGTCATGCGCGCGCGGCCATGAAAACCGTTTTTCGCGATCGTGGGTTTTAGAGCGAGCAGGAAGGAGAAATCACTTGCCCGAGGAAACCACAGCCGCACCCGAACCTGGTACTGCACCAGCGGTGGAAGTAAAAGCGCCCGCGCCAAAGGTGAAGACTCGAAAGCCCAAGCAGCGCGCCTGCGACGAGAAGGACGCGAAGGGTAAGCTCTGCGCCGGACACCTGAAGCGTTGGTTCGACTGTCCGCCGGAGATTGAGGCCATCGTCGGCAAGGGCGCGGAAATATATCGCTGCGAATTCTGCAAAACGATCTATCGCCCGGACCCCAAGCAACTGCCGAACAGCTATACCGTCAGATACTAAGCAGGACAGGGAGGTCGCTCCGCCGTGTCCGAAAACGAATTGATCTACGATTGGAATCTGGCTGGTGATGTTCCCATTCCTCCCGGCACGCGGATATTGGTAAACGATGAAACGCTCCGCGATGGCCTCCAGAATCCCTCCGTTCACGACCCAACGATTGCGGACAAAATAGAAATCCTTCACCTGATGGAAGCGCTGGGCATCGATTCCGTGAATATTGGCCTGCCGGGCGCGGGGCCTCGCGCTGCGAGGGATGTGGAAGCGTTGGCGCGGGAAATTGCCCGTGGGCCCATGCGCATCAAGCCAAATTGCGCAGCTCGTACTGTGGAAGCGGATATCCGTCCGATTGTGGAAATTTCCCAGCGCGTAGGAATTGCGATTGAAGCGGCCACCTTCCTAGGCTCGAGCCCCATCCGCAGGCTGGTCGAAGATTGGAGCGTCGATCACCTGGAGCGCACCACGGAAAATGCCGTGAAGTTCGCGGTGGCACAAGGCCTGCCGGCGATGTATGTCACGGAAGATACCGTGCGCACGGATCCGGAAACCATCAAGCGGCTCTATACCACCGCGATTCGAAGCGGCGCGCGGGCCATCGTGCTCTGTGACACCGTCGGCCACGCCACGCCCGAGGGCGCTTACAACCTGGTGAAATTTGTGATCGAGAACGTCGTAAGACCTTCCGGGGAAGACATCCGGGTGGACTGGCACGGACATCGAGACCGCGGCCTGGCAATCGCCAATTCGCTGGCGGCTATCGCTGCCGGCGCGCGTCAAATTCACGGTGTAGCGTTATCGCTCGGCGAGCGCGTGGGCAATACTCCGATGGAATTGCTTCTGGTCAATTTGCGCCTGATGGGTTTGCGGCAAAATGATCTCAGCTATTTGCGCTTCTACTGCGAAAAGATTGCCCAGGCCACGCACACTTCCATCCCGCCGAATTACCCGGTTTTTGGCAGGGACGCTTTTCGAACCGCAACGGGAGTGCATGCGGCGGCAATCATCAAGGCTTTGCGGAATCACAACCGCAAGCTCGCTGACGCGGTTTACAGCGGAGTGCCGGCGCACCTGGTTGGGCTGGAGCAGGTCGTGGAAATCGGGCCGCTGAGCGGAAAATCCAACGTGATCTACTGGCTGGCGCGCCACGGCATTCCGGAGAACGACGAAATCGTCAACCGCATCTATGACGCCGCCAAGCAGTCTTCACGTGTGCTCACCGATGAAGAAGTGCGCTCCCTCTGCACCGCTCCCAAAGCGCCCGTGTGAGATTTCGCAGCGAACCATGTCCACCGTGAAGACACGTGGTGTAGAATGCCGTTGTACCGGCCGATGCGCGCCGCACAACAACAACTCCCAGCCAGATCATCTCTTTTCCGCCTGTCTTTTGAGACAGTGAAACACGTTGCCGTTTGCGCTATCCTTTTCGCTATGCCGATTCGCTCTTCGGTCGTTCTCCACACCGCCCGGTCTTCCCGCTCCAGCTCTCTTGCGGATCAAGTGCAGGTTCAGAACGCTCTGGAGTGGCTGGAGAAGAATGTCAACTGGGTAACGGAGCAGCAGGTGCGCTTGACGGAAATCCCTGCACCGTCGTTTCAGGAAGAAAAGCGGGCCGAAGAGGTGAAGGTTCTTATGGCCGCTGAAGGACTGATAGTTCATTCGGACAAGATGGGCAACATCATCGGCGAACTGCGCGGGGCCGAGGATAAAGAGGTCGTGCTCCTCTCCGCCCATTTGGACACTGTTTTTCCGGCAGGAACGGACATCAAGATTAGGCGCGAAGGGGACCGCCTGATGGCTCCGGGAATCTCCGATAACGGTACCGGACTGGCCGGTTTATTGGCCGTGGCCCGCGCGATCCATGTGGCGAAGATCAAGCCTCAGCGCACAATTCTGTTTGCGGCGGATGTGGGCGAGGAGGGAGAGGGCAATTTGCGCGGGATGCGCGCACTTATCGATGCCTATCGCACCAAGTTGCATGCCGTGATTGTGCTGGATGGTTCCGGTGTCGATCATGTGACCACGAAAGCCCTCGCCTCCCGAAGAATGGAGGTTGTCATTTCCGGCCCCGGGGGACACAGCTGGTCCGATTTCGGCATGCCCAATCCGATCAACGCGCTGGTGCGAGGTTCAATGCGATTCATCAATACAAAAGTTCCGAACTCTCCCCGCACCACGTTCAATCTTGGCCAGGTGGAAGGCGGCACGTCGGTCAACTCTATTCCGTACGAAGCGAAGCTGAAAGTAGATTTGCGCTCGGAAAATGAAGACGAAATCGTTCGCATGGAGACAGCGCTCCGGGAATGCATCGCGGCCGGCGTAAAAGATGAAATGGACAATTCCCGCGAGCGTGGCCGGGGCAAGCTGGATTGGAAAGTAAACCTCATTGGCAGCCGCCCCGGCGGAGAATTGGCGCAGGATTCACCCCTGTTGGCGGCGTTGCGCTCGGCCGATGAATTTGTCGGCAACAAATCGCGCCTCGAACGGTCATCCACGGACGCTAACATTCCCCTTTCGATGGGAATTGATGCGATTGCCATCGGTGCTGGCGGAAACGGCGGCGGCGCGCACTCCCAGCAGGAGTGGTACGAACCGGCGGGCAGGGATATTGGGCTGAAGCGCGTGTTGCTGGCTTTGCTCGGTGTTTCCGGTCTGGCCACGGAGAAGAGTCCATGAGGCGGCCTGTGCGTCTGTTCGGATCAGGAGCGGCAGTGATCGCATGTGTTCTGGCGAGCCTTGTCCCTGCGCAGCGAGCGGATGCGCAACCTGCGCCGCCACCTCTTCTGCACACCACCTATTACCTGCACGGAAGAATTTATACCAACGATCCCAAACATCCTTGGGCCGAAGGGATGGCGGTGCGCGATGGCAAGATTCTCTGCGTCGGCACGCTTTCACAGGTTCTGCTCGAATGCGGCGGCGCGGAATCCGATGATGTGGTGCAGTTGAAAGGGCGTTTTGTGATGCCCGGCTTCAATGACGCTCACACGCACCTCGGCGGGGCGGGCCGCGACAAACTCACCCTCGTCCTCAATGGCACGACTTCCGCCGCGGAACTCCTGAGGCTTGTCAAAGCCGCCGCGGAGAAGCATCAGCCCGGCGAGTGGATCCTCGGCAGTGGTTGGGACCAATCCCGCTGGGCCGACCAGAAGTATCCCAGTCGCCTGGAACTCGACCAAGTCGCGCCCAACAATCCTGTCTATCTCGATCACATCTCCGGCCACATTGCGGTGGCCAATTCGCTGGCCTTGAAACACGCGGAGATCACCGCTGATACCCCAAACCCCTCCGGCGGAGAGATTGAACGCTTCGCCGATGGGGAAGCCTCAGGTGTGCTGAAAGAAAATGCCAAGGGGATGGTTGCCCAGCGCATCCCGGATCCTCCCGAAGAGGAACGTAGGAAGGGAATCGAGTTGGTGCTCGAGGAACTAGCCCGGAATGGCGTGACATCGGCGCAGGATTTCTCTGAATGGGAAGACTTTCTTGTTTTCACCACCCTGAAGCAAGAAAAAAAACTGACCGTGCGCATCTCCGAGTGGTTGCCGTTCGGTCTTCCCACGGATGAGTTGCAGAACAAGCGGTCGGAAGGTGGCACGACGGATCCATGGTTGAGGATAAGGGCCTTGAAGGGCTTCCTGGACGGCGCACTGGGGACGCATACCGCCGCGCTACTTGCTCCGTATTCCGATGATCCTTCGACCAGTGGCATTCTTACGATGGACCCAGGGAAGTTGAAGGCCATGGCCATCGAGCGCGACCGCCTGGGCTTTCAACTCGCTTTTCACGCCATCGGTGACAAAGCCAATCGCCTCGCGCTGGACACCTTTGAGGCGCTCCTGAAGGCGAATCCCGCGCGTGACCGCAGAGATCGCATCGAACATGTCCAGGTGGTTGCCCCGGAAGATTTGGAGCGCTTCGGCCAATTACAAATCATCGCTTCCATGCAGCCTTCTCATGAAACCAATGACATGCGTTGGGCCGAGCAGCGCCTCGGGCCGGAACGCTCTAAAGGGGCATATGCCTGGAAGTCGCTTCAGAAAGCGGGCGCAAAGCTCGCTTTTGGCACCGATTACGATGTCGAGCCGATCAATCCCATGCGTGGGCTCTATGCCTGTGTGACACGCGAAGCCGCGGATGGCGGCCCGCCAGGAGGCTGGATTCCGCAGGAAAAACTGCCGCTCGAGGATTGTATCAGCGCCTACACCTCGGGTTCTGCCTATGCCGAGTTCATGGAAGGGAAGAAAGGCGAATTGAAAGTCGGTGAATTCGCCGATTTCGTCATTCTCTCGCAAGACCTTACGAAAATTTCCGCGCGCGAACTCTTGAAGACGGAAGTGCTTCAAACCGTCGCCGGTGGGAAGACTGTCTATCAGAAAAATTGAATCGTATCCAGTTCCCCCAGAAACTCTTTGTCCTTCAGCTTGTAAAAATACAGCCGGACGCGCCGGCCTTTCCAATTGGAGCACACCGGCGGTTCCGCCGAATCCTGTTTGGCCGTGGTGACCACCTGCAATGCCGCAAAGTCCGCGAAGCGGAATTTCATCGCTGTCTTGTTCACTGACAGCGTCACCTTTCCCGGGCCGTTTCCGCAATCGGCTGAGGCGATATTTCCTTCCACGGCAAACTCCGAGCCTTTGGGGCGATTTGCACCGACGGCGGATGCGGGCGCACCCGTCGTTGTAGCCCCTGCTGAGTCTGCTGTATCGTTCCTTGCGGATACACCTGCAGGCTTCCCCAGCGTCACCACAGCGACACTCTCCTGATGTTTTGCCCGCTCGGCGATCGCGGCAGCCTCCATGTCGTATTCCTCACGGCTGACAATTGCCGTGAAGAGTTGCTGGACGTTCTCACGTTCCGAGGGAGTCTTGGCGGCTTCCTGAATCCTCCCGGCGAGTACTTTTGCGTCAGCGACCTTTCCGGCGTTCAGCAGCACATAACCGTAACTGGTGGCAACTGAAAGATTGCCGGGCTCCAATGAAATCGCTTTGCGAGCGTCGGCGAGAGCCTTTTCGCGCGTTTCAGGATGCATGGAGTAGATCGAAGAAAGCGCCGCGTAAGCGGGAGCGAATTGCGGATTCATCGCCACGGTCTTTTCCAGTAAGGCGATTAGCTTGGGCGACTGCTCCTCCGTGGGAAGGCCGTGGCGCAATTCCGCTTCGGCCGCAAAATAGTAGGGGAAAAAGCTGGTGGAATGCAATTCGATGGCGCGGGAGAAGGCCGCTTCCGCCGCGTCGAACTGCAGCTGGGAGTAGGCGAGTAAGCCCTGAGCCTCATGGGCGAGCGGAAGATTCGGGTTCGTCTGGAGAGCTTCGCTCACCGCAGCCTGGGCTTCGTTCTGTCGCTGTGTGTGCAGGTAAAAGAGCGCGCGTTCGGCATCCACTTCCGCGGAAGTGAGGACCTGGCTCGAATAGCTTTTCGGGTCGCCGTGTATGGTTGTGTGCACCCTGCCAACGTAAAAACTTTGCTGCCGCGCGTACGCCTCCATCGCCTTCGAAAAGCTCTTCAAGTCGCCAAAGGTTTTCTGGGCGGCCTCAAGCTGATCTCCCCGGGCATCCCACGAGGATAGAAAGTTGAACAGCAATTGACGTTTGCGCGCTTCGGGGTCCAGCAGCAGATAATGCACGATGGCCCAGGACTCCGCGTAGAACATCGAAGCGCGGTTTTGTTCGTTGTAGTAGGGTGACTGCGCGTCGGCCATTAGCAGCGATTCAATGGGGATCAAGCGCTCCTGCTGAAGAACCTGGAGGTGGTACAAAGAGACATGGCCGATTTCCACCTCTTTCTCATGAATCGTCGAGTTCCCGAAAAATTCCGCCAGCCCCTCGCCCAGCCAGATTGGCAGGCCCCGAAAATTCAAGTTCATGATGGCATGGGTGTATTCGTGATAAACGACCTCATACGGATTGTTGCTCTCGATGTTTGTCCGGACGGCAACGAAGTGCTGCTCTTCTCCCGGCGCGTAGATTCCCGCGGGATGGATGCGGCCTTTCACCTCCCAATAACCCGGCAGCAGCGTTTTCAGCGAATCTTCATTCTTCACGGCGAAAATAGTCAGCGGCTTGCCCAGGTCCACGCGCAATTTCGGAAATGAATTATGAAACACCTCGCGGAACTGCTCGAACTGGTCGGCAATTTTGCGGGCTTCCTTCTCGCCGGCATTGCTGATGACGGTGAAATTCGGAGTGTGCACTTCGATCCAGGTGTCTTTCGAAGCCGCCGTAGCGTGCCCACTCCCAAGCAGCAGGAAGGCAAGGAACCACGGAACGAACCTGGGGGAGCGCGGGCAGCGCGGCATAATGACGACACTGTACACGTCCGCGCAGCAGAGTCAAGACTGGGTGGAGGAAGATGGGTATATGTTTTAATTCCTAAGTTATAAGTGGAACGAGCGAAGCAGCAAGATCGCCTGACTTAAAACTTAAGACTTGTTACCTAAGACTCTCTCAGTAGTTCTTCACATCCACGGTTTCATACATCTTTGCCGTTGCGGGGTGGGCTTTTTCGTAGACGTCAATGGAGCCAGCGTGGAGCAGGGAAGTGCCAATGTCATCGAGCCCCTTCAGCAATACTTCCTTGCGCGAGGGCGCAATCTCGAACTTGAAGGTGTGACCGTACCTGTCTTTAATCGTCTGACTGGGCAGGTCGATGGAAAGGGTGTAACCTACTTCCGATTCCGTGCGTAGGAAGAGAAGATCGACTTCGGCTTCGGTAAGAATAGCCGGCAGGATGCCGTTCTTGAAGCAGTTGTTGTAGAAAATGTCCGCGTAGCTGGGCGCGATGATGGCGCGGAATCCATAGTCTTTCACGCCCCACGGGGCGTGCTCGCGGCTGGAACCGCAGCCAAAATTGGTGCGCGCCAGAAGGATCGACGCGCCTTTGTAGCGCGGAAAATTCATCACGAAATCCGGATTTGGCACCTCGCCGGGAAGATAGCGCCAGTCATAGAAAAGAATGCGGCCGAAGCCTTCGCGCGTGAGCCACTTCAGGAATTGCTTCGGCACCATCTGATCCGTATCGACGTTAACCCGGTCGAGCGGCATGACCAGGCCGGAATGCTTGAGAAATGGCATCATGAGGATGCGTCTCCTAAAATCTGAAACTTTTTGATATCGCCAAAACCAGTCCAGTAAACCGAGCCTTCTTCCCTTGAATTATCGGAGTGATCTGTTGAGACTAGTCGGTAGGTAATTCCGCAGCACGGTTCCGGCTTGTCGCAGACAGTCAGTTCCAAAAGACGGACTTCCTTAAAGACTCCGCTTACCAGCTCAATGCGAAGCCGGCTTCCAATGTGTTGTGCTTTAAATCCGCGAGTATCCACCGGCATGGTTCATCCCGTTTACTCGACGTGTGCGACATCAAACTCGCGCACATCCACAAAATGGCCGGCAATCGCGGCGGCAGCGGCCATCACCGGGCTAACAAGATGCGTGCGGCTGTCTTTACCCTGGCGGCCTTCAAAGTTGCGATTGCTGGTGCTGGCGCTGCGCTCGTGCGGCGGCAAAACATCCGCGTTCATCCCGATGCACATGCTGCAGCCCGCATCGCGCCACTCGAAGCCCGCCGCCGAGAAAATCTTATCGAGCCCCTCTTTTTCCGCTTGCGCCTTAATGCCACGCGACCCTGGAACAATTAACGCCTGCTTGATGTTCTTGGCGACGTGTTTTCCCGCTACCAATTGCGCCGCCGCGCGCAAATCGTCCAGGCGCGAATTCGTACACGAGCCGATGAAAACGCGGTCCAAGGAAATATCCATGATTGGTGTGCCGGGCTTCAGGTCCATGTACTTCAACGCACTCTCTGTAGCCTTCTGGTCGTTCAGGTCCTTGAAGTCGTGCGGATCCGGCACGCGGCCCGTCACACTGGTGACCATTCCCGGGTTCGTTCCCCATGTCACTTGTGGCCCGATCTGTTCGGCCCGCAACTCAACAGTTGAGTCAAACTTCGCGCCGTCGTCGCTCTTCAGCGACTTCCAGCGTTGCACCGCCTCCTGAAATTCTTTACCGCGAGGCACAAAGGGCCGCCCTTCGAGATAGGCAAACGTGGTTTCATCCGGCGCGACCATGCCCGCGCGCGCCCCGCCCTCAATGGTCATGTTGCAGACGGTCATGCGGCCATCCATGGAGAGCGCGCGAATCGCTTCCCCGCCGTACTCGGCAACGCAGCCGTTGCCTCCGCCGATGCCGATCTTGCCGATGATCGCCAGAATAATATCTTTCGCAGTTACGCCCTTCGGCCGCTTGCCGTTCACCACGATATGCAGCGTCTTCGATTTACTCTGCACCAGGCACTGCGTCGCCAGCACATGCTCCACTTCGCTCGTGCCAATGCCGAAGGCCAGCGTTCCGAAGGCGCCGTGGGTCGAAGTGTGGCTGTCTCCGCAAACAAGCGTCTGGCCCGGCTGCGTGATCCCCAGTTCCGGCCCGATGATGTGCACGATGCCCTGGTTCTTGCTGTTCATGTCGAACAGGCGCACACCGGTTTCGCGGCAATTGCGTTCCAGTGCCTCAAATTGCAATTTGGCGTCCTGATCGATAATCGGCAGGGTGCGGTCCTTCGTCGGAACGGAATGATCCATCACCGCAAAGGTGAGATCGGGCCGGCGCACCTTGCGTCCTTCGGCCTTCAAGCCCGCGAAAGCTTGCGGGGAGGTGCCTTCATGAACGAGGTGGCGGTCGATGTAAATCATCGAAGGCTTTCCCGATTCTTCGTAAACCACGTGGCTGTTCCAAATTTTTTCGTAGAGGGTTTGTGGCGTCATAGCAGTGCCCTCATAGTTTAACATTCTGAAAAATGGCGGCAAGCGGGCCGAGGGTTTGGTGGTCGTTTAGTTTCCGGTTAGCACGCCTGGAGTTACGGTGGGTGTGAGGGTGTCCAGCATTAGGCCGCGATGATGTTTTCACGATATATCCGGCAAACGAGAATCTGCCCGATCAAGAGTCCGAGAGCGAAGCAAGCGTAGACTGCTAGCGTCCAGAACCCAACCGAACCAATTGTGGGATGCCGAAGTGCACTGCCAATTGTCGTGGATACCATGATGCACGTAGAAATAAACAACGACTGTAAAGGGTCGTGCCACCAATTCAGAGGGTTTCTGCTCAATGTGGGGCGAGCAAGCCTGGTGTGATTCCAGCGCCGAATCGAGTAGCTAACGCTCCCCAGGGCGAACAACGGCGTACCCAATAGAATTAGGCCGCACAAAATCGCGTCTGGATTCGTATTTCGCAGCTTTTCAAGGGATAGGAAATTATAGCCGCCCAGCAAAGCAAGTGCGACCAGCGCGATGTTTATAACGTACCACATGCTTTTCATAAGCTCTATTGATCGGGATTCGGCTCAAACGGAAGTTGCATCCCGATTGTCCTCGCACAGTTCCACATGATAATGACGTACCCTGCGGTCGTACGAGGTGAGCAAGTTTAGCGCTTCATCGGCGATCACGGCGGCTTCGCGATCCGGGCCGGCAAAACGATCGATTGCTTCCATGGAGGACCACAGCGTTTCCACGATGAATTGCACCACCACCTCATCGGACTGCGAAAGGACGCGCGCCTCCAGAAATCCATCCACGGCTCTTAAGATTGGCAATACATGCTCGTTGAAGTGACGCAGGTAATCGGGGAACCGCACTTGCGTGGTTCGCGCTGACCAGAATCGCACCACCATTTTAGCTGTCTCCCTGCGCCGCTGCCCCCGTGGCTGATAACTCGCCGCCAACGACAACACTCCATGGCCGCACTTTCCAATGCTTCACCAGGCCATTCGATACGTATGGATCTTTCTGCGCGAAGGAGGTAGCCGCTGCGGGGCTATCTCCACGAAAGATAATCAGCGCGCCGTCGGTGGCTTCGGCAAGGGCGCCAGCCAGGACAAGTTCACCGCGGCGATGCGCCTCTTGGGCCAGGCGCAAATGCTCCTCGCGAAACGGAGCGCGCCGCTCGACAAAATTGTCCACGACTTCGTAGAACAAGGCGTAATAGGCCATTCCATTCCTCCCCGGCTATCCGGAATGGGCCAACAGGCAGATAGCGTACCACGCCGCAGGCTTCGCCGAGATGCAGGCCGCTGCGCCGGAAAACTCCACGCTTGGTCTTTCGCCGCCTCTGCCCAACGTGGCATGAGGGTGCCCCATCCTTCGCGCCTTTTGCGAAGGGCGGGCTCTTGCTCTCAAACACCTCCACTCCTCCTCTCTTTGCCTTTGTGTGTAAGCAGCCCGTCATTCCACCTGCCCTGCTTGCCCCGAGCGTCGAGGGGAGCCGAGTCGAAGGGAACGGAGTCTGCGAAGTGAGGAATCCCTCTTCAACTTCGAATAGCCGAACCTTAGGGGAAGATTTCAATACCTAGACCGGGTTGGACCCGGCGCCGTCCTCGAGGGCAGATAGAAGCACGACGGAGCGTTAAAAATCAGCCGCCGGCAATCGATGGCACAAGCATCAATTTGTCGCCATCCTTCAGCGCCGAAGCTTCGCCGCCCAAGAAGCGAATGTCCTCTTCGTTCAAATAAACGTTGATGAACTGACGGATTTGCCCCTGATCGTCGCGCACGTGCCGCGAGAGGGCAGGGAAGCGCGTCACCAGTTCATTCAGCGCTTCGGCCACTGTCGTTGCGCCAGTTTCCAACCTGGGCGCGCCATCGGTGAAGCGCCGAAAAGCTGTGGGGATCTCAATCGTAATTGCCATTTTCTTTCTCCAAGTTATGTATTCGCTTCTATCGTCCTGAGTCGCCTCAACTCGCGCTGACGGTCTCGTCGAATTGCTGCGAGACCAGCGCTTCAAACGCTTCCAGCCGCGGCGCTATCGCTTCCGTCGCCGGGAAATCCGCGGCGATCGCATCGGTGGTCTTCAAGCCGTTTCCGGTGATGCAGACCACGGTGGTTTCGTCGGGGTGAATGCGCCCCAGTTGAATCAGCTTGGCGGTCACCCCCGCCGTTACGCCCCCGGCCGTTTCCGCAAAGATGCCCTCGGTTTGCGCCAGGAGCTTGATGGAATCGATGATTTCCGGATCGGAAATGCACTCTGCCCAGCCGCCGGATTCGCAGATCAGACGTCGCGCATAGTGGCCGTCGGCCGGGCTGCCAATCGCCAGCGAGCGCGCGATGGTATTCGGCTTCTGTGGCTCGACGCGCGCAAGTCCGCGCTTGACCGCATCCGCGATGGGCGAGCACCCGGTGGCTTGGGCACCGAAGAACTTCACTTGCTTCGGTTCCACCCAGCCGAGGTGGGCGAGTTCACAGAACGCCTTGGCGATTTTTCCAATCAGCGAGCCACCAGCCATTGGCACCACCACGTTGTCCGGCAACTCCCAGCCGAGTTGCTCGGCGATTTCATAACCGTGGGTCTTCGAGCCTTCCGCGTAGTACGGCCGCAGGTTGACGTTCACCAGCCCCCACTTAAAGCGTTCGGCAATTTGCGTGCACAGGCGGTTCACGTGGTCGTAGTTCCCGTCAATGCGGATAATCCGCGCCCCGTAAACCGCGGTGTTCAGAATCTTAGCCGGCTCCAAATCCGCAGGGATGAACACGGTGGTGTCAAACCCCTGCTGGGCACCTTGTGCGGCAACCGCGTTGGCCAGGTTTCCGGTCGAGGAACAGCCCACGGTCTTGAACCCGAACCGCCGCGCCGCCACCAATGCCGTAGCCACAACCCGATCCTTGAACGAGAGAGTCGGGAAGCAGACAGAGTCATTCTTGAAGTAGAGGTTTTTCATTCCCCACTGCGCGCCCAGCTTCCTCGATTTCACCAGGGGGGTGCCTCCGACGGCCGCCGCCGGGGTGAAGCCCTCCGGCAAGGGCAGCAATTCGGCATAGCGCCACATGTTGAAGGCCCGGTGCGACAACGCTTCGCGCGTGGCCGCGCGGCCCAGCGCTTCGTAGTCGTAACTTACCTCCAGCGGGGAAAAGCACTCCTCACAGAACGATTGCGGGGCATTGGCGTATTTCTTGCCGCATTCCCTACATCGCAAAAAATATACTTCCTTCATAGTCACCTCGCGCTAGGTTCCGCCTAGGCCTGCCGCCTGGGTGGGGGCCTATGTGTGAAATGACGTGACATTGACTAAGGGCAGCGCGGAAGGGAAAATGAAAAACCCTCCGTGCCAAAGCGCTTGGAGGGTCTCAGAGGAACTTAATTCTGTGACTTCTACCAGCTCTTTAGCAGTTTTTTACGTGGAGCAAGTCGCCCTAAATCGCCACGTGATGCCGTTACCACGGCTAGTTCCTTTATGCTAGAAGGCGAAGTCTTTGTCAAGCCAAAAGTTAGCGGCCAATATCGCTAACAACAATTTCCCCACTTTTTGCGTCAAATGATAAGGTGCGGCAGAGCATCCAGTGAGACCCGGCCTGATGGCCAGTTATCGTCGAGGCGCATCATATTAGGAGAGATATCCCCACTCGCCGGGGATGTTATACTTTCCGCAAGTGGACTGGGCCACGGAAATATAGAGGAGTTACGACAGATGGAAGCAAGAACTATGGTGGATTGGACGCGGCGCCGGAAAATCATCGCGACCGTGTCGATTGCGGCTACCCTCATTATTGGTATTTTCATCGGAACGCTGGTTTCCGGTAGAGTTTCGGCCATGCGAGCGTTTTCGTTTGCAGGCACGAACGCGGCTACCCTTGCGCTCCCCGATCCGATACCGTCCTCGAGCTCTTTTTCGGCAATCGTCAATCGGGTTGAGCCGGCGGTCGTGAATATTGCGACCACGCAAGTCATTGATCGCAAATCCAGGAAGCATCATTCCTCTCCACTTGAACCAGATGACCCTAGCGAGGACTTTTTCTTTCATTTCTTTGATGGCCAACCAGGCGGCAAGGCGCAGCCTCAGGCCGAGCGCAGCCTGGGTTCCGGTGTGATCCTGGACAAGTCCGGCTACATCCTCACCAACAATCACGTCATTGAACAGGCCACTAAGATTCAGGTACAACTCAACGGCGACACCACCAAGTACACTGCTAAGGTCATCGGCAGCGATGAAGACACGGACCTTGCGGTCATCAAGATTGACACCGGCAAGGAACTGCCCTTTGCCAAGCTGGGCAATTCCGAAGGCGTGCAGGTAGGTGATTGGGTGCTGGCAATCGGTAGCCCCTTCGGCCTCAACGCCACGGTCACCGCGGGCATTATCAGCGCCAAGGATCGCGGCGGCATGGGCCGTCAATTCCAGCGCTTCTTGCAGACCGACGCGGCCATCAACCCCGGGAATTCCGGCGGCCCCTTGGTGGATATGGCCGGACAGGTGATCGGCATCAACACAGCCATCCTGACGGGTGGACGCGGGTATGAAGGCGTTGGCTTTGCCATGCCCTCGAGCACCGCCATTAGCGTTTATGACCAGATTGTAAAGTCCGGGCGTGTCACTCGCGGCTCCATCGGCGTTAGTTTCCAGGAAGAACTGGGCACGAACCTGATCACGCTGAAGTCACTGGGTGCGCCGCACGGAGTTGTGATCGAAGCCGTGGAGCCGGGTAGCCCCGCGGAAACAGCCGGCCTTAAGGGTGGAGACGTAATCAGCGCAATCAATGGCACACCGGTCAAAAGCGGCAATGACCTGGTCAATCCAATTGCTTCCGCTCCCATCGGCAGCAAGGTGAAGATCACCTACTATCGCGATAAACAACTGAAGGAGACCACGGCCACCGTCGGAGACCGCACGCACGTTTTCCATAGCACCGCGGGCCGGGTTAACAGCACCCCAGACGATTCCACTCCAGCCGAATTCGGATTGCGGGTCGAGAGCCTCACTCCGGAAAAAGCTCAGCGCGTCGGCGTCGAAGGGCAGAAGGGCGTGCTGGTCAGCGAAGTCGAACCCACCAGCTTTGCCGATGATATCGGCTTCACCCCCGGCGATGTCATCTCCGAGGTGAACGGCCAATCCGTCGCAACGGTGGATGACTATCGCAAGGCCGTGGATAAACTGAAGCCAGGAGAAAACGTTGTGTTCAAGGTCCTGCGGCGCAGCCCCACAGACCGGGTCATGACCGTATTTCTCCCAGGCGTGGTTCCGGCGGAGGGTAAGTAACAAGACACATACACCCAGCTATGCGTCAACTGTTCTGCAAGAGAAACCTCGGTGGACTGATT